>JAITLE010000253.1 GCA_031278075.1 Bifidobacteriaceae bacterium
GACCGGCGCGACCGGCGGGGACGGCTCGGGCGGCGCCGCGGGCGACGTGGCGGTGGACTGCCCCAGCGCCCAGGTCAAGGCGTCCACGGCGCAGTGCGTGGTCGCCGGCGCCGACGGCCGCTTGAGACCAGGGCAAACCGCCGTGGTGACAGTGACCGGCTATATCGCAGGCAATGTGACCGCGGGCACGCTGGTCAACCAGGCCGCGGTCACCTCAGCGACCTTCGATCCGGATCAAACCAACAACCTCGACGCCGCGGTGGTCACCCCCAGCGCCCCAGTTTCCGACATACAACTGATCAAGACCGGTCCCGCCAGCGCGGTGGGCGGCCGGACCGTCGATTACACCATCACAGCCGAGAACTTCGGCCCCTCGGACGCCAGCGACGTCGAGATAGTCGACGTGTTCCCGGCCGCCCTGACCGCCACCGCGGCGACCAAGGTCGCAACCGACCGGGGCACGTGCCTGATCAACGTCCCGGCGTCCACGGTGGTCTGCAGCATCGCGACGCTGCCGGGTCCCAGCGTGCCGGGTGGCCCAGGCGCCAAAGCGACCATCACCATAACGGGGGCGATGGTGGACGCGTCGCGCACGGCATCGTTCACCAACACCGCGACCATCACATGCGGCGGCGCGGCGTGTGTCGAAGGCCCCAGCCCCAAACCCGACACGCCGGCGGTCACCACCGGCGTGACGTCCCTGGCCGATCTCGCCGTCACCAAGACGACCGCGACCAGCTACGTTCCGCAGCCTACGCAAACCGTGACGTACCACGTCCAGGTGCGCAACCTGGGCCCCTCGACCGCGCTTGGGGTCCGGCTGGAAGACGAATTGCCGTCCGGGATGACGGCCACGGGGATGTCGCTGGCCGGTGGTTCCCCTGATTCCTGTGACGTGACGCAGCTGGTTTGCCAAATCGGCACGTTGCCTGTCGGCGGGTTGGCGGAGATCGAGATCACGGCTCGAGTCGGCGCGGCATGGCTGATAGAACCGGTGGTCCAAACCGCCCGAGTCACGGCGGACACCGTCGACCCGGTGGACGCGAACAACACCGCGCGATGGACGCACAGCGGGGACGCGCTAGCCGATCTGCGGATCTCGAAGACTTCAACCGGCTTGGGCGCTGGTCGCGCCGGCGACAGCTACACGCTGACGATCCAAAACTTTGGGCCGCAAGCAGCCCTCGAGCCTGAGGTGCGGGACAGCATCCCGCCGGGATTGGCGGTGGGCGCACTCCCGTCCGGGACAGGCTGGTCTTGTGGGGTCAGCGGCACGGTGACGGACGGGCACACCGTGACCTGCGGTTACGACGCCCTGAACAGTTTGGCGGTGGGTGAGGCCTGGACCATCGTGATTCCCGTCGCCTTGCCGGCTGACGCGGATCCGGGGCAGGTGTTCGTCAACACGGCCACTGTCGCGGCCGAGACCAAGGACCCGAGCGAGGCCAACAACACCGCCTCGGCGCGCGACGTGTCGGTCGCGGAAGCTGACATCGAGATCGACTATCAGATCGGGTACGGGATCGAATACACCGGCCCTGGGCTTGACGATTGGCAGTTGGTGACGGACCCGACCGGCTATTACACCGGTCCCGGCTCGGTGCGGTTCGCGCAGATCACCGTCAGGAACAACGGGCCGGCGGAGGCCCGAGATCTGCAGGGCTTGTCCAATGTGGCGGCGCCTGCCATACCCGACTTGAACTCGTTGCCGGCGGGCTGCGTGGCGGTGAACCAGCAGGTGGTCTGCGCTCTGAGCACAGTGGCCCTGGCGGCGTCGACGTCTTTCAGGTTTGTGGCGCCGTTCACGGTCGCGCCCTCGACATCACCCGGGTCATTCCCGGACTGCGGTTTCCAAATGGCATGCTCCCCAGGACAGACGCCGGGTGGCTGGGCGTCGGTCTCGACATCGACCGCGGAGACCGACGTGACGAACAACTATGACACCGCGGCCCTGATCGTGGGCGCGCCGCGGACCGATCTGCGCATCTCGAAGGTGGCTCTGAGCACCATTGAGAACCCGGACGACCAACATCCCGCCTATGTCGCGGGCGAGAAGTTCGGCTACAGGATCGATCTGTGGGCGCCCGCCACCTGGGATGATGTGGAAGAACTGAACCACCTGGTGGCCGATGCGCAGGGCGTGGTGCTTGAAGACACGCTCCCGGCCGGTTTCACGGCGACCCAGGTCAACACCGGCCAGGGCACGTGCGACCCGATCGACCCGGGGAACCCGGGCGCTATCCGGTGCGAGATCGGGACGGTCACGGCGAGCACTGACGCGCGTGGCGCCCCGCACACGGTGTCGATCTATGTCTACGGAAGCATCGCGACCAGCGCGGCCGCGGAGATCACAGGCGGCGGCGGGGCCGTCAACCGGGCGACCGCGGACTCCCAGACCCGGGCTTTGGACGGTTCGCCCACATTCGTCGAGGCGACCGTCGAGACCGACGTCATCCAGCGCGCCGATTTGCAAGTCTCCAAGTTGCCCGATGCCGACCGGTCCTACGCCGGGACAAGCGTCGGTTACACGGTCACCGCGCTCAACAACGGCCCGTCGGTCGCGGTCGGCGTGGTTGTCACCGACACGCTGCCGCCCGGACTGGCCCTGGACGAGGTGGCCTCGCCCGGCTGCGCTGTGGCCCGAGTCGAGACTCCTGTGGGGCAGCCGAGCTATCAGGTCGTCGAATGCGTCCCGGAGCTGGAGGGCTCGGCGGCGGGAGTGATCCCGGCCGGCGCATCAGCCAACCTCCGGATCGTGGCCAGCACCGACCCGCGCGATCTGCGGCCGTATTGGTGCGCGGGCCAGGATCCGGTGACCGATCCCGTCATGGAGTGCCCCGAGGTGCTGCCGCCCGCGGACCTGAGCGCGAGGCAGTTGGTCAACCTGGTCGAGGTCACATCCGACGCGACGGACACCAAACCCGAGAACAACAGCGCTTCGGTGACCACCGAGCTGGCGACCCTGGCGGACGTCGCGGTGGCGGCGTCTGTGACCACCGACACTCCGGCCGCGGGGAGCCTTGTCACCTACAACCTGAGTGGCGTCAACTTGGGGCCGTCGGTGTTCGACAACCCAGTGGTGGTGGTGACGTTGCCGCCGGGCTTCGTGGTGGTCGAAGGCGGGGTTCAGGTCGACGAGACCGTGATGACCTGCGAGGTGACCCATGTGGGCGAGGCTCTTCAAGCGGTGTACAGCGTGACGTGTTCGGCTCTGGCCGCCACTCCGATCCGGGACTCGTTCGAGCCGGGCTACACCATTCCGGGAGGCATCACGGTGTGGATCCCGCCGGAGACGCCGGCCGGGGCGTACACCGCGACGGGCCACGCCTATTCGCGGGCGGACGTCGAATGCCCCGCGCCTGGGGCTGGGACGTGCGAGTCGAACTACGCGAACAACACGGCATCGGTCACCGTCAATGTGGTGGAGCGGGCCGACACGTCCCTGGAGAAGAGACTGGTCGCCCCGAACCCGATCCAGGCTGGCGCCGATGTGGTCTACGAGTTGACCGCCACCAACGCTGGTCCGTCCGTGGCGCAGGACGTGACCATCGCGGACACCGTGCCCGCTGGCATGACCTACGTCTCAGGCGAGGTGCTGGGTGGGGCGGCTTGCCCGTCACCGGAGCAGATCGACGAGAACAACGTGGTCAAATGCCAGGCGGGCACGATCCAACCGGGCGAGTCCAAGACAGTGCGGCTGACCTTCCACGTGGACTGGCGTGAACGCGGCGAGTTGTGCAACACCGCGCTGGTGGGTTCCGGGGCGTTGGACCCGAACGCGGCGGACAACGCCGCCGCGGCCTGCGCCGAGACGGTCGCGATCCCGACAGATGTGGGCGTGACCGCGACGGCGGACGAGGGTGTGGTCAAGGTGGGCGGTCCGGTGGGCTACACGGTGGTGGTGGCCAACAACGGCCCGAGCCCGACTGCGGGCACAGTGGTGCTTGTCACCGTGCCTGCGGGGTTGCGGGACACGAAGGTGGTCTTGTCCGAGCACACCGGGAGCGTCGCTCCCGATCCGGTCTGTGCCCTGGATGGCGAGGCCTATAGCTGCGCCGTCGGTGATTTCTGGGTCGGCGACACGCTGACCTATCGGGTGACTGGGACCGCGGCCGGGAATGCGGGCGCGAGCCTTGGGATCCGCGTCCATGTCAGCCACGACGACTCAGACTCGGACCCGTCCAATGACGACGCGGCCGCGTCGGTGACGCTCGAGGCGGATGACGGGAGCGGCGGCGGGTTGCCGGTCAGCGGGGCTGACATCGTTTGGGCGGTGGGCGCCGCGCTCGCGTTGCTGGCGGCTGGGACGGCGCTGCGCGGCGCGCGGCGGATCAAGAGTCCGAATCGGTCAGGGGCACTCTGACAAGCGAGCCGATCGTGTCGCGGATCGGCACGGTGAACAGCGGCGGCGTCCGTGCTGATCGAGCGACCCGCCAGGCAAGTCGACACGGCCCGGATCCGAGTGTCCGGCATCGGGTGGGCCCCGAGGGGCTCGAACCCTCGACCCACGGATTAAAAGTCCGCTGCTCTGCCAACTGAGCTAGGGGCCCAAGCCACCGCGCCGCGGCGGCCAGGCCTCCCATTGTGCCAGCAGAGCGCCCGTCGGGCCAATGCGCGTGCCCCACGCGAGCGGTGTGAGATGTCGGCGGCCACGGGCGATGGGGCGTAACGGAACCGAGGAGCGTGGCGCAGCTATGTGGCACCCTGGTGGGGTGAGCGAGAGGAGACGGCCGCCGTTCAGGCGGCCAGCGATGCTGGAGCCGGGCGCGGCAGACCAACTGCCCGGGGGCTTGGACCCGGCCACCCAGGTGGAGCTGGCGTACGCGACTGCCAGCGCGTTGGTCTCCCGGGCGCGGCGCCACGCCCCGTCGGACCCGGCGCTGGTTCGGCGACTGCTGACGTTGGTGGAGACGGAAGGTGTCGAGACGCTGGCCGCGCTGTGGGCGTCGTCCGCGCCGAGTTCGCTCCCGGGTGCTCTTTGGCGCGTCTACATGCTGCGCGAGTGGGTTCGGCGCGATCCGGTGACGGTGAGCGAGCGCTACAAGCTCGGCATAGGGCGGCAACCCGTGGCGCAGGTGGTGGCGGGCGCCCAGGATCCGCCCGGTCCGGCTGAGATGCTCCAGCTCGCGGATGAGATCCTGACCGGCGTGTTCACAGGGGAACTCGATGTGGCCCTCGAGCGTGCCGCAGCGTTCGCCCGCATCCTGGTGACCGGCACTGCGCTCGACGCCGACTGGATCGACGACACCCGCCCGACCGAGGCGGCGGCCGTCACCCGGCGGGCTTCCGACCTGTTGACGAGCGCCGAAGCGCTCGAGTCGGCGGCGCGGCGCTGGCGGCGCGGGGTGCTGGATTGAGTTCGGCCGAGCCGGGCCGGGCCACTCGCGCCGCCGCGCTGGTCAAAGTGGTTGGCGCGCTCGACGTGGCGACCCGTGCCCAGGTGGCTGAGCTGGCGCGCCGGGTCGAGGAGTTCGACGGGGTCGAGGCGATCAGCGAAGCTCCCCGGCTCGCGCTCGCGGCCGGAGACCCAGCCCAGACACACTTCTTGGCCTGGCGTGGCGACCGGCTCGCGGGCTACGCCCAGCTCGAGGCTGCCGGTCGTGGCGCCGAGTTGGCTGTGTCCCCGGACTCGCGTCGCCTGGGCGTTGGCGCCGCTTTGGTCGGCGACCTCGCCCGCAGCGCAGTCGACCTGCGGATCTGGGCTCACGGCGACCTTCTTCCGGCGCGAGCGTGCGCGGCAGCCCTCGGCTTGGCGCCCGTCCGGGAGATGTGGGAGATGGCCGCGGGCATGAGGCCCGGGCTGAGTCCTGCCAAGCCTCCATCCGCCGCTGCGCCCGCGTCCGCCACCCCGCCCGAGTCCGCCGCTGCGCCCGCGTCCGCCACCCCGCCCGAGGCCAGCGGGACCGCGAACGAGTTCACGTTCCGGCGCTTCGACCCCGCCCGCGACCGCGCAGCCTGGGTCGGCCTGAACGCGCTCGCCTTCGCGGGCCACCCGGAGCAGGGCGCGTTGACGCTGGCGGACCTGGACCGGCGCATGGCATTGAGTTGGTTCGACAAGGACGGGTTGATAGTCGCCGAGCCGCGAGCCGCCGCTTGCGACGACACCTCGATTTTTCCAGCGCCCGATGCCGTCCGGTCGCCTTTGGCCGGATACGTCTGGACCAAGATCGAAGCCGGCCGAGGTGAGATCTACGGCATCGGCGTCCACCCGGCGGCCCAAGGCCGCCGCCTAGGCACACGGCTCCTGGAGTTGGGGCTGCAGCACCTCGCGGGACGCGGTGTCCACAAAGCGCGGTTGTTCGTGGAAGGGGACAACGCGCCGGCCATCGCCGCTTATCGGCGCCAGGGTTTTCGTGTCATTCGGCGCGACGTGCAATATGCGTTCCCGCCGGGCGCGCTCCCGCCTATGTCGCGGCGCCGGACGCGACCAAGCTGATCCTCGTCTCGTCAGACGCCACACCGATGATGCTCACGGTCGCGCGATACGTGCCAGTCTTCGGCCTCTCCGATGTGTCCGGGCAGCCCTGCTGTGAGAGAGACGGCATCCAGCTGATCGGAATGACAGTTATCTCACCGGCTTTGAGGGTGATGGTCTCGCCTGAGTCCGTCGGCACCTTGGCCGCGCAGTCTGCTGAGTCGAAAATCCGGAGGAGGTTGGTGTCCACCCCAGAGACGACGTGCAGCACAACATTATGAGCGTTGTTGACGATGACACAGTCGGTCGACGAGGTGTTCTTCACCTTGGCCTGCAACGGGACCGGTTCGTCCGTCTGGTAGTCCGGGCCCCCGGAGGCTTTTTCGAGGTAGATGTCCGCGCCTGTGGCGAGTCCTGCCCCCCTCAACTGATCGGCGACACACGCCTGCGGGCCGGCGGGCGTCGTGGGCGGCGCGGTGACCATGGCGATGGTCGGTGTCGGTGTCCCGGCGCCTGGCCCGGCCGAGCCACCAGCCCCCGCGATCGCCTTGACGATCATCACTAGAAGCACAATCACGATGACTAGGCCGGCCAGGACGGCGGCACGGCGGCGCCAGTAGACGGCTACCGGTTCTGGGCCAACCGGATGAAGAATCTTGTCCACAGACTGAGTCTATTTGGGGGGTCCGTCCAAGTCGCGTCTGCCACGCTGAAGAAGCGGCAAATCGCCAAGATTTGAGTGCTGCCACCCGGGCGCGCGTCACAGGCGCCGCAACATGCGCGTGTTGCCGAGGGTGTTGGGTTTGACGCGGGCCAGGTCGAGGAACTCGGCCACGCCGTCGTCGTGGGAGCGCAGCAGCTGCTCATAGACCCGAGGCGTCACGGGGATGCCCTCGATCGCCTCGAAGCCCAGCCGCGCGAAGAACTCGACCTCGAAAGTCAGGCAGAACAGCCGTGTCAACCCCAGCCGACGGCCCCGTGCGACCAACGCCTCGACGATCCCGCGCCCCACGCCCCGGCCCCGCCAGCTCGGCCGCGTGGCGACGGTCCGGACCTCGCCCAACCCGTCCCACATGACGTGCACCGCGCCGCAGCCGACCAGCTCGCCGCTCGGCGCGACGGCGACGACGAAGTCCGGCAACGACTCGTAATAGCTCACCGGGGCCTTGGCCACCAGCAAACCCTGCTCGACATAACGAGCGGTCAGCAGGCGGATGGCCTTGACGTCCCGGCTGACCGCGGGGCGCACTTCGAACTCGGCGCACACGCCCCCAATTGTGGCATCACGCCCAGCCCAGGGCCGGGCGCAGCCCGAACTCTCGGTCTCAGGTTCCAACCAATCAGCCGACCGGGGCCGCGTTGATGTCGACCTTGGACATCGGCACGGCCGCCTCAAGGACGATCCGCAGCGCCACCGTGGGCGTCATCACACCCTGGACCTGGCTGATGGTCTCGCAGATGGCGGAAGCGGCCAACAACGGCCAGTGCTCGGGATTGGGGCAGAAGACCTCCAGGTCTTCGCGCCATTGCGGCCAAAAGTGTCGCAGCGCCGTGACCGGCGCAGGATATGGCCCGCCATGCCCCTCGGGGTATCGGATCAGCCCGAACTCGGGGTAGCCGACTGTCGACGCGGCGTGCCCCGCCAACTCGTTGATGTCCGGGATCTCGCCCAGGTCGATTCCGACCGCGTTCGCGAATTCCTGCGTCAGGCGGAGGATTGACCGGGGAAGCTCGAATAACACACGGTTTAGCGGGTCGCCGAAGTAGAATTTCTGGCCGCCCGCGGCCTGAAGGATCGTGAACACCGCTTGTTCGCTCGGCGCGCCGTGCGTCCGCGCCAGCTCTCGGACGGTTTCTTGAGCGGTGTAGCCGGCCATGGCGCCGACCACCGACAATAAGTAGTCCGCGTTGACGCCGCGGGGCCCTTTGATGGCCTGCTTTATGCGCTCCACCAGGCTCAGGGCTCCCAGCCGGGCGCCAGCGGCAGGGTCTTGCTGGCGCGCCTGATTGACGTAATCGATCATTTCCTGGCGATCCGGCTCCAATTCTTGCCCCTCCCTGCCGATCGGTCGACGCACGAGTGTCCCAACCAGGATACGGCCTGACGGCTCGACGGCGCCTCGATTTGACAGTGTGGACCGCAGTCGCCGCCGCTAAAACGCAGTCCCGGAACCCACGCGCACGATCCCGTCCGCTGAGCTGACGGGATCACCCGCGTGCGCGGACGGCATCGTGCGCCGGTTGAAGAGAACCGGTCTTCGTCAATCGATCGCCGGCATGTCCTCCTGGCGGGCTGGGCCGCCGCTGAGAACGGGCGCCGGTTCGGCGGAATGTGGCAGGAAAACGAATTTCCCGGTCGGGCCGTCACCGGTGGCGTCCACCTCGATGCGCTCGCCGCGGCGGATCTCCCCGAAGAGGATCTTCTCGGAGAGCACGTCCTCGACCTCGCGCTGGATGGCGCGGCGCAGCGGCCTGGCGCCCAACACCGGGTCGTAACCGCGTTCGGCCAACAGCTTGCGGGCGGAGTCTGTCAACGTGATCGACATGCCCTGATCGGCCAGACGCTGGTCGAGCCGGGCGATCATCAGATCTACGATCTGCTCGATCTGACTCTGTGTGAGCTGCGGGAACACGATCGTGTCGTCTACCCGGTTCAAGAACTCCGGCCGGAAGTGCTGCTTCAGCTCGTCCTGGACGCGGTTCTTCATCCGGTCGTAGTCGGTTGACAGCGCGCCGCCGGCTTGGAAACCGGTCATGACGCCCTTGGCGATGTCTTTGGTGCCGAGGTTGGTCGTCATGATGACCACCGTGTTCTTGAAGTCCACGGTGCGGCCCTGGGAGTCCGTCAACTTGCCTTCTTCGAGGATCTGGAGCAAGGAGTTGAAGATGTCCGCGTGGGCCTTCTCGACCTCGTCGAACAGCACCACCGAGAACGGCTTGCGCCGCACCTTCTCCGTGAGCTGGCCGCCCTCCTCGTAGCCGATGTATCCGGGAGGCGAACCGAAGAGCCGCGACACGGTGTGCCGCTCCGAGAACTCGGACATGTCGAGTTGGATCAACGCGTCCTCGTCCCCGAAGAGGAACTCCGCGAGAGCTTTCGCGAGCTCGGTCTTGCCGACGCCGGTGGGGCCGGCGAACACGAACGAGCCGCCAGGCCGCTTCGGGTCCTTGAGCCCTGCGCGGGTCCGCCGGATCGCCTGGGAGAGGGCTTTGATGGCCTCGTCCTGGCCGATCACCCGCTTGTGCAGCTCGTCTTCCATGCGGAGCAGGCGGCCGGACTCCTCCTCGGTCAGCTTGACCACCGGAATGCCGGTGGACATGGCCAACACCTCGGCGATCAACTCCTCGTCGACTTCGGCGACCGTGTCGAGGTCGCCGGCACGCCACGCCTTCTCGCGTTCGATCCGGGCTTCGGTGAGCTTGCGTTCGTCGTCGCGCAGCGCGGCGGCCCGCTCGAAGTCCTGGTTGTCGATCGCGGCCTCCTTCTCTTTGCGGGTCTCGGCGATCTGTTCATCCATCTCCCGCAGCTCCGGCGGCGCCGTCATGCGGCGGATCCTGAGCCTGGCGCCCGCCTCGTCGATCAGGTCGATCGCCTTGTCGGGCAGGTAGCGGTCGTTGACGTAGCGGTCCGCCAGCTGGGCTGCCGCCACGAGGGCCGCGTCCGTGATAGACACACGGTGATGCGACTCGTAGCGGTCGCGCAAGCCCCGCAGGATGTCGATGGTGTGCTTGACCGACGGCTGCTGCACCTGGATCGGCTGGAAGCGGCGCTCCAGGGCCGGGTCCTTCTCGACGTATTTGCGGTACTCGTCGAGGGTGGTGGCGCCAACGGTCTGCAGTTCGCCGCGGGCCAGCATCGGCTTGAGGATCGAGGCCGCGTCGATCGCGCCCTCCGCCGCGCCGGCGCCCACCAGGGTGTGGATCTCGTCGATGAACAAGATGATGTCGCCGCGGGTGCGGATCTCTTTCAGCACCTTCTTGAGGCGTTCCTCGAAGTCGCCGCGGTAGCGCGACCCAGCCACCAAAGACCCGAGGTCCAGGGTGTAAAGCTGCTTGTCTTTCAGCGTCTCGGGGACGTCCCCGCGGACTATGTCCTGGGCCAGCCCTTCGACGATCGCGGTCTTGCCGACCCCCGGCTCGCCGATCAGGACGGGGTTGTTCTTGGTGCGCCGTGACAGGACCTGCATGACGCGCTCGATCTCCTTGGCGCGCCCGATCACCGGGTCGAGCTTGCCTTCGCGGGCGGCCTGCGTCAGGTTCAACCCGAACTGGTCCAGCACCGCCGACCCGGCCGGCGTCGATTCGCTGGGCGCGGTGCCGGCCATCTGCTCTTTGCCTTGGTAGACCTGCAGCATCTCGATCACTTGCTGGCGCAGCCGACCCAGATCGGCGCCCAATTTGACCAGCACACGTGCGGCGACGCCTTCACCTTCACGGATCAAGCCCAGCAGGATGTGCTCAGTCCCGATGTAGTTGTGTCCTAGCTGCAACGCCTCTCGCAGTGTCAGCTCCAGGACGCGCTTGGCGCGCGGCGTGAACGGGATGTGGCTGCCGGTTGGGGCCTGTTGCCCCTCGCCAATGATCTCCTGCACCTGGTTGCGCACGCCGTCCAGGGTCATCCCGATGGCTTCGAGGGCCTTCGCGGCCACGCCTTCGCCTTCGTGGATCAGCCCCAGCAGGATGTGCTCCGTGCCGAGGTAGTTGTGGTTCAGCAGTCTGGCCTCTTCTTGGGCCAGCACGATCACGCGACGTGCCCGGTCGGTAAAGCGCTCAAACATTGTGCTCCTTCTTAGTGGCCCCTACTCAGCGGCGGCTCCACTGAATAGAATCAGCCCACTCAAACGACTGTAACCAAGTTTTGTCCCCGTCTTGGCCGTGTTCGCCAAAGGCGCAGAGGTGTCAACCCCCGTCGCACGATGCCGTCCGCCCGCGCCCAGGACGCCCATCGCATGGTAGCCGGTTCGGCGGGCGGGTCTCGCTTGGTCCATGCGCGGCAACGTCTTGCGGTCCAGTGGCATTCCCGCGCCGCGTCGCCGCGGGCCTCATGTGTCCACGATGAGTGTGACCGGGCCGTCGTTGGCCAGGGTGATGAGCATGTCTGCGCCGAACACGCCGCGGGCGACGGCCACGCCGCGTGCCTCCAGGGCGACGGCCACCCGCTCGACGAGGGGTGCGGCCTGGTCCGCTGGCGCGGCCTTCGACCACGACGGCTTACGGCCTTTGCGAGTGTCAGCGTAGAGGGTGAATTGGCTGATCAGCAGCACGGGAGCGGCAGCTTCCCCGGTGCCGCGATCGCCGCGGAGCAGTTTCAGCTCCGCGATCTTGCGGGCCATCGTGTCCGCGGCGGCGGCCCCGTCGTCATGGGTCACACCGAGGAGCACCACGAGGCCTTCCCCCTCGAAGCCGGCGGTCTCACGCCCGCCGACCTCGCAGCGCGCGCGGGTGACGCGTTGGATCACCGCCCGCATCTCACCACGTCCCTGTCTGGTTCCGCGGCGTTCCGCCGGGCGGGCGCTGGCCGCGCACTTTAGGCCGCACGCTGACCAGGTAGACCAGCGCCGCGACGATGCTCGCGATCGACAGGATGCTCAGGAACTGCAGGATCTGATACGGCGTCGGCAGCGAGGCGAGCCCCACGGCCGCCGCTCCGCCCGTGATGCCGAGCCACGCGCCCTTTGTCAACCGGCCAGCCGCAGGGTAGGCGCGGCTGGGCGCTGCCGCCGCTGAGGCGAAGGCCCACACCTCGATCACGAAGACTGCCGAGGCCAGAATTCCGCTGACCACCCATTGCGCGTTCCCCGTTGGCATACACCAAGGCTAGTCAAGGAGCGGTCGGCATGGCCCCCATGTCGGCGCTGTGATTCGGCGCGCCGCGGCCCGCCTCAGGGCAACCGCCGGCGCGGGGAGCCGAAGTCTACACTTCTCGCTCCTGGCGAGAGAAGTGTAGGAATGGTGACGCCCACCCAGATCGGCGTTCACGGGGCCAAA
>JAITLE010000015.1 GCA_031278075.1 Bifidobacteriaceae bacterium
CGGCATGACCCGGCGGCTCGCCGCCGCCCGGGCGGCCCGGCGGCTGACCAAAGCGGCCCTCAACCAGATCGACGACCCGACGGCGCCGGGCGCGGCGCCGTGGCTGCGCCCGAACCACCGGGGCGCGGCGGTGGACCTGCGCGGCGGGCTCGCAGTCATGACAGGCCTGCTGGCGGCGGCCGCCCGAGCGCGGCCGGCGGGCCGCGGCGCGTGGGGCGGTGTCGCGGCGATCAGTGCCGCTGGCGTCGCCGGCTTCGCCGACGACCTGGCGGGCGACGCCCTCGCCAAGGGACTCCGGGGCCATCTGCGTGAGCTGGCACGTGGCCGGGTCACGACCGGCTTCGCGAAGCTCGCCCTGATCACCGCCGGCGCCGCGGTCTTCGCGGCCGGCGAGGAGTTCGGCGCGGCCGGCGCCCGCGGCGCAGGCGGAGCGCGCGGCCCAGGCGGCGTCGGCGCCGCTGGACACGGACGCCCAGCGGCGCGCCTCGCCGGACAGCTGTGGCGGGCCGGAGTCGACACGGTCCTAGTCGCGGGCGCGGCGAATCTCGCCAACCTGTTGGACTTGCGGCCAGGGCGCGCGCTGAAGGCCGCCGGGGCGCCAGCCGCATTGATCGCCGCGCGGGGCGGACCGGGCGCCCAGCTGGCGGCCGGCGTTGTCGGGACCGTGCTCGCCGCGGCGCCAGCGGACTTGACCGAACGCGTCATGCTCGGCGACACCGGCGCCAACGCGCTCGGGGCGGCGGTCGGCGTGGCCGCCGCCAGATCCCTCAGACCAGGCCCGCGCGCGGTGGCCGCGCTGGCCGTCGCGGGGCTGACGCTCGCATCGGAGAAGGTCTCGTTCTCGCGGGTGATCGCGGGTGACCCGGTGCTGCGGCGAATCGACAGCTGCGGCAGGCTGGAGTGAGTCGCCGACGCGGGACGCTGGCCGGCGCCTTGCTCGGCGGCGCCGCGGTGGTCGCGGTGTGGACGGCCGCCTCCCGCGTCGCGGGATTCGCCCGCTGGCTGGTCTTCTCGCAGACGGTCGGGTCAACGGCGACCGGCTCGGCGCACACCGCCGCGAACACGTTGCCGAACATATTGTTCGAGGTCGCGGCCGGCGGCGCCCTCGCCGCCATGGTGGTGCCGTTGCTGGCGGCGCCGCTGCGGCGGGCCGACGTCCGCCGGGCGGGTGAGATCTGCTCCGCCCTGGCGACTTGGGCGCTGACCGTGCTTGTTCCCGCCGCCGCGTTGTTCGCTTGGGCGGCGGGTCCGCTGACTCGGGCGGTCGGCATCGGCGGTCTGGACGCCGCCGACCCGGGGACAGCCGAGTTGGCCGCCCAACTGGGCGCCATGTTCGCGGCGCAGCTGCCCTTGTACGGCATCGGCCTGGTGGCGGCCGGCGCGTTGCAAGCGGCGGGTCGGTTCGCTTGGCCGGCGCTGGCGCCGCTGCTCAGCTCGATCACGGTGATCGGGGTGTATTTCGTGTTCGGGGCGCTGGCCGACGGGCGCCAAGCGAACCCGGAGCAACTCGGCGGCGCGGCGGTGGCGGTACTCGGCTGGGGCACGACAGCGGGGGTCGCGGTCTTGACGTTGCCGCTGCTCATCCCGGCCCGCCGCCTCGGCTTTCGCCTGCGCTGGACGTACCGGTTCCCAGCGGGCGTCGGCCGCCGGGCGCGGCGCCTGGCCGCCTCCGGCGTCGCCGCCCTGGCCGCGCAGCAGCTCTCGGTGCTCGTCGTGGTGCTGATCGCGAACGCCCGCGGCGGCGCGGGGGCGTTGCCCTCCTACCACTACGCCCAGGCGGTGTATCTGCTGCCGTACGCGGTGATGGTCGCGCCGCTGGTGACGGCCGCGTTCCCACGCTTGGCCGGCGCCACGACGCACGATGGCGAGTTGGCCGCCAGGACAAGGGTCACCACGCGGGCGGTGCTCGCCGCGGGCGCGTCGGGCGCCGCGGTGTTGGTGGGCGCCTCCGGGGGCGTGGAAGCCGTGTTCGCGGCGATCGACCGGTCCGGCGGGGCGCCCGGGTTGGCCGGGGAGGTGGTCGCGTTCGCTACGGGCCTCGTCGGCTTCGCGCTGCTCACTCAATGCCAACGGGTGTTGTACGCCGCGGAGCGCCCAGGGGCGGCGTTGGCGGTGACCAGCGCCGCGTATGTGGCGCTCATCGCGGCGGCGGTGACGCTGACGGCCGGGGGCGGCGCCCAGGCGATGGAACGCACTTTGGCGGCGCTGGGCGCGGCGTCCAGTGTCGGCATGACAGTCGGCGGGGTGGCCGGCCTGGTCGCGGTCCGGCACGCGTTGGGGCGGGCGGGGCTCGCTGGGCTCAGCCGCACCGCGGCCGTGGCGCTGACCGGATCGGCGGCGGGCGCGTTGGCAGGTTGGCGGCTGGCGGCCGCCTTGAACACCGGTGGTCTCGGGCACGCCTTGGCGGCGGCCGCCGTGGGCGCGGCGGTGGCCGCCGCCGTGAGCCTGGCGGCGGCGGCGTTCGGTGAACGGGCCTTGCTGCGCGCTGTGTTCGCGCGCGGCGCCGCCTCTAGCGAAACGCCGCGCCGCCCTGCGGCGCCCGCGCCGAAGAGCGCGGTAGATTAGAAGTCCGTGATGCAACGCGCCAGTCTGCATGGTCAGGCTCCGAATCAAGTCCAACACATCTTCGTCACCGGCGGGGTGGCGTCTTCTTTGGGGAAGGGGCTGACGGCATCGTCGCTGGGGCAACTGCTGCGGTCCCGCGGACTCAGGGTGACCATGCAGAAGCTGGACCCCTACCTGAACGTCGACCCGGGGACTATGAACCCCTTCCAACACGGCGAGGTGTTCGTCACCGACGACGGCGCCGAGACCGACCTGGACATCGGGCATTACGAGCGGTTCTTGGACGTGCCGCTGTCCGCCGCCGCCAACGTCACCACCGGCCAGATCTACTCCACGGTGATCGAGAAGGAGCGACTCGGCCGCTATGAGGGCGAGACGGTCCAAGTGATCCCGCACATCACCGATGAGATCAAGGCCCGCATGCGCGCTCAAGAAGCGGACAACGTGGACGTGATCATCACCGAGATCGGCGGCACCGTCGGCGACATCGAGTCGCAGCCTTTCGTTGAGGCCGCCCGGCAGGTCCGTCAGGAGGTGGGGCGTGACAACTGCTTCTTCTGCCACGTGTCGCTGGTGCCGTTCATCGGTCCGTCGAAGGAGCTGAAGACCAAGCCGACGCAGCATTCCGTGGCCGCTCTGCGCAGCATCGGCATCCAGCCGGACGCGATCGTCTGCCGGGCGGACCGTGAACTGCCGGCCTCGATCAGGCGGAAGATCGCGCTCATGTGCGACGTGGAGGAGCAAGCCGTGGTGACCTGCGCCGACGCGGATTCCATCTACGACATCCCAAAGGTGTTGCATTCCGGCGGTTTGGACGCGTATGTCATCCAGCGGCTCGGCTTGCCGTTCCGGGACGTGGACTGGACGGACTGGGGGCGGCTGTTGCAGCGGGTCCACAAGCCAGCCCACGAGGTGGCTGTCGCGTTGGTCGGGAAGTACATCGACCTGCCGGACGCGTACTTGTCGGTCTGCGAGGCGTTGCGCGCGGGTGGTTTCCACCACAACGCCAGGGTCAACATCCGGTGGGTCGCCTCCGACACCTGCGACACCCCGGCTGGCGCCCGCGACCAGTTGGCCGACGTGGACGCGATCGTGGTCCCGGGCGGCTTCGGCGTGCGCGGGATAGAGGGGAAGCTGGGCGCGTTGCGTTTCACCCGCGAGAACGGTGTCCCAACGCTGGGTCTCTGCCTCGGTTTGCAATGCATGGTGATCGAGTTCTCGCGTCACGTCTTGGGATTGGCGGGGGCGTCTTCGACGGAGTTCGACCCGGAGACCCCGGATCCGGTTGTCGCCACGATGGAGGAGCAGCTCGAGATTGTCCAGGGGGAGGGTTATCTGGGCGGCACGATGCGTTTGGGCGCGTGTTCGGCGGAACTCGTGCCGAATTCGATGGTGGCGCGCGCTTATGGCGCCACATTGGTCTCGGAGCGCCACCGTCACCGCTATGAGGTGAACAACGCTTACCGGGCGCGCCTCGAAGAGGCCGGGCTGCGCGTCAGCGGCCTGTCCCCGGACCGCGAGTTGGTCGAATTCATGGAGCTTTCACCCGAACTGCACCCGTTTTATGTGGGCACGCAGGCTCATCCCGAGTTCAAGTCTCGCCCGACCCGCGCCCATCCGTTGTTCGCGGCGTTGGTCGGCGCGGCGCTCGCCCGGCAGGCGGAGAGCCGTCTGCTGGAGGTCGACCTGTGAACGACCCGACGCATGATTCCGTCTGCGCCGTCCCCGCTCGGCCATGGCCGTCGGCTGCTGAAGCGTCCGCCCCGGCCGACGCGTCCCCGCCGGCCTTTGGCCACACGCCATCCGCTTTTGACGAGTCCGCGCCGCACCCGGGTTTGATCGCCGATCAGGCCGTGGTCCGCCCCGTCGGGCGTTCGGACACGGTGTTCCGCGGTCGAATCTGGGACGTGGTGTCCGACGACGTGACCCTGCCGGATGGGGTGACGGTCTGTCGCGAATATGTGCGGCATCCCGGCGCGGCGGCGGTCATCGCGGTCGACGCCGCGGGGAGTGTGCTGTTGCAGCGGCAGTACCGTCACCCAGCCCGGGCGCAGCTGTGGGAGCCCCCGGCGGGGTTGCTGGATGTGCCCGGCGAGCCGCCTGCGCTGACAGCGCGCCGCGAGTTGGCTGAGGAGGCGGATCTCGAGGCGTCGGATTGGCGCCATCTCGTGACGTTCAACTCCAGCCCGGGCGGATCCTCGGAGGTGATCCACGTCTTCCTGGCCCGTCACCTGGGCGAGGCGCCCGCGGATCGGCGGTTCGTGCGCGAGGCCGAGGAGGCGACCTTGGTGTCAGCCTGGATCCCCCTGGACGATGCCGTCGGCTTGGTCATGGCGAATCGCTTGCGATCTCCGACCGCTGTGGTGGGCATCCTGGCGGCGGCCGCGGCTAGGCGCGCGGCAGGCGGCTGGGACAGCTTGCCGCCCGCGGCGGCTTCCTGCCCGCCGTCTCCGCCCGAAGCCCCCAGAAGCGGCGATCGGCTTCCCCGTCGCTGACTCCATAGGGCCGAACCCGGCCACGGCGGCGACATGGATGACTCGTCGAGGGTGGGCGGCTGGGCGTCCGCTGTAGCCTGGTGGCCATGCGGCCGCTGAGCGAACTGACCCGGACGGTGGCGCCCTTCGAGGTGGTGAGCGAGATGACCCCCTCCGGGGACCAACCGGAGGCGATCGCGCAGCTGGCGACGCGGATCGAGGCGGGGGAGAAGGACGTGGTGCTGCTGGGGGCGACCGGCACAGGGAAGACCGCCACCACGGCGTGGCTGGTGGAGCGGCTGCAGCGGCCGGTGTTGCTGATCGAGCCGAACAAGACCCTGGCCGCCCAGGTGGCCAGCGAGCTGCGGGAGCTCCTGCCGAACAACGCGGTCGAGTACTTCGTGTCCTACTACGACTACTACCAGCCCGAAGCCTATGTGCCGCAAACTGACACGTATATCGAAAAGGACTCGTCGATCAACGACAACGTGGAGCGGCTGCGCCACAGCGCCACGTCGTCGCTGTTGACTCGGCGGGACACTGTCGTGGTGGCGTCGGTCAGTTGCATCTATGGCCTGGGAACCCCCGAGGAGTACATCGACCGGTCGGTTGGCCTCGCGGTGGGGGACCGGGTCGACCGGGACGAGCTGCTGCGGTCCTTCATCGACATGCAGTACGTGCGCAACGACTACGAGTTCAAGCGGGGCACGTTCAGGGTGCGTGGCGACACGGTGGAGATCATCCCCATGTATGAGACCCTCGCGCTCAGGATCGAGTTCTTCGGCGACGAGATCGACTCGCTGGCGACCTTGCACGCGGTCTCTGGGGAGACGATCCGCCGGGAGGCGTCGGTCAACGTGTTCCCGGCGTCACACTATGTGGCGGGCGCGGAGCGCATGGCGGCGGCCATCGAGGGAATCGAGGAGGAGTTGGGGGACAGGTTGGCCCTGCTCAGGGAGCACGACAAGCTGCTCGAGGCGCAACGGCTCGAGATGCGCACCAACCACGACCTCGAGATGATGCGCCAGATCGGGACCTGCTCCGGGATCGAGAACTACTCGCGTCACATAGACGGCCGTGGGCCCGGGACGCCTCCGAACACTCTGCTGGACTATTTCCCGGAGGACTTCCTGCTGGTCATCGACGAGTCGCACGTCACGGTGCCGCAGATCGGCGCCATGTACGAGGGTGACATGTCCCGCAAGCGCACGCTGGTGGAGCACGGCTTCCGCCTCCCGTCCGCGTTGGACAACCGTCCGCTCAGGTGGGAGGAGTTCTTGGAGCGGATCGGTCAGACGGTGTATCTGTCCGCGACGCCGGGAGGCTACGAGTTGGCGATGTCCGATGGCGTCGTGGAGCAAATCATCCGGCCGACCGGTCTGGTGGACCCCAAGTTGGATGTCCGTCCCACCGAGGGCCAGATCGACGACCTGGTCCACGAGGTCAAGCTCCGCGCCGAGCGCGACGAGCGGACCTTGGTGACGACGCTGACGAAGAAGATGGCGGAGGATCTGACCCATTACCTCGCGGGCCGCGACGTGCGTGTCGAATACCTGCATTCCGACGTGGACACGATCTACCGCGCGAAGCTGCTCAGCAGCTTGCGGGCCGGCGAGTTCGACGTGTTGGTCGGCATCAACTTGTTGCGTGAGGGCTTGGACCTGCCGGAGGTGTCTCTGGTCGCGATCTTGGACGCCGACAAACAGGGCTTCCTCAGGTCGAGCACGTCGTTGATCCAGACGATCGGGCGCGCCGCCCGCAACGTGTCCGGACAGGTCATCATGTACGCGGACGCGGTCACGCCGGCGATGGCCGCCGCCATCGGGGAGACTGATCGGCGCCGAGCCAAACAGGTCGCCTACAACGAGGCGAACGGGATCGACCCGACGCCCATCCGGAAGCGGATCAGCGACATCACCGAGATGCTGTCGCTCGAGGCGGCGGACACATTCGCCTTGGAGCGCCGACTGCGCCCCGGCCGGACTCCGGCGGGTGAGACAGGCCGCCCGCGCGCCAAGGAGCCTGCCGTGATCGGGCAGATCCTTGATGAGATCGAGTCGTTGATGGAGCTGATGCGCGCCGCCGCGGACGGGCTGGAGTTCGAGCGGGCGGCGGGTTACCGCGACCAGATCGCGCAGCTCAAGCGGGAGATGCGTGAGATCCGGGAGGCTCTGGGCTGATCCGGGCGACGCTCGGCGCGGCTTGGTGTGGGCGGACGGAGGCTCGACACACCCGAACGCGTCCCCGCGCCGCAGACTCCGCCCGCGGCCGTCGGCGCAGGGACAGACAGACAACCCGGCGGACTCCACGCCGCTGGTGGGATACTTGCCTGAGCCCACCCGGCTGGCTCGCCCCGCCCAAGCAGACAACACCCGTGAGGAGCCCCAGATGCACATCCGCCCATTGCTGCCCGGCGATTGGGACGACATCTTCGAGATCGCCGGCGAGGCGGTCGGCCTGGGCGCGTTAGACGACGAGCTGACGACTTGGGATTCGTGGAACGCCCGCTTCATCCCCGGGCAACGGCTGGTCGCGGCCAGCCGTGAGGGCCGGATCGCGGGTTGGGCGGCTCTGGAGCGTGTGTCATCGCGCCCGTCCTGGTCCGGCGTCGCGGCCGTGTCCGTTTACGTCGCGGCATCCTTCCGCGGCCAGGGTTTCGGGTCGAGGCTCTTGGGCGGCTTGGTCGCCGCGTCCGAAGAGACCGCGTATTGGACGTTGCAGGCACACGTCTTGCCGCACAACGCGGCCGCTTTGCGACTCCTCGAGCACTTCGGCTTCGCCCGGGTCGGGGTGAGACGTCGTGTGTTCCAAACGGACGGTGTTTGGCAAGACGCGATCCTCCTCGACCGCCGCAGCGCAGTCGTCTTCCCCGAAGCCACGCCCACCCCGCAGGAGATCCCCGAGGCTTCGTGACCCGGGCCGCGGCGGCGACCAGTCGGCATCGGGCACGCGTCCAGCTGAGTCAGCCGACAGCGTAGGCGGGCGCCCGCCGAACCGGATCTGCGTACAATTGTGCGGGTGAGTGACCGGTTGAGGGTGCGCGGCGCGCGGGAGCACAACCTGAAGAACATCGCGGTCGACCTGCCGCGCGACAAGCTGATCGTGTTCACAGGGCTGTCCGGATCGGGGAAGTCGTCGCTGGCGTTCGACACGATCTTCGCGGAGGGGCAGCGGCGCTACGTTGAATCGCTGTCCAGCTACGCGCGGCAATTCCTGGGCCAGATGGACAAACCGGATGTGGACTTCATCGAAGGACTCAGTCCCGCTGTGTCGATCGACCAAAAGGCCACGAACCGCAACCCGCGTTCCACGGTCGGGACCATCACCGAGGTCTACGACTACCTCAGGCTCCTGTTCTCGCGGGCCGGGACTCAGCACTGCCCGACGTGCGGCGCGATGGTCACGTCGCAGACTCCGGCCCAGGTCGTGGAACAGCTGCTGGCCTATCCCGAGGGCACACGGCTCCAGTTGCTCGCGCCGGTGGTGCGCGGGCGCAAGGGCGAGTACTCGGAGCTGTTCGACGACCTGCGCGCCAAAGGGTTCGCGCGCGTCCAGGTCGACGGCGAGGTCGCCTCCCTGGATCAACCGCCCGCACTGGACAAGAAGGTCAAGCACACGATCTCGGTGGTGGTGGACCGGCTTGTCGTCCGCCAGGGGCAGCGCCGCCGCTTCACGGACTCCGTCGAGACCGCGCTGAGAGAAGCGGACGGACTGGTCGTGGCCGAATTCGTGGACAAGCCCGCGGACGATCCAGAGCGGTTGCGCCGCTTCTCCGAGCAGCGGGCCTGCCCCAACGAACACGAGTTGGCCCTGGAGGAGATCGAGCCGCGCACGTTCAGCTTCAACGCCCCCTACGGCGCTTGCCCTGAGTGCACGGGCATCGGTTTCCGTTTGGAAGTCGACCCGTCTTTGGTGGTGCCCGATCCCGACCGGGCGCTCATCGACGGAGCGATCGCGCCGTGGCGGGGAGCGTCGGAGGAGTACTATCTGCACCTGCTGGCCTCCCTGGCGGAGGATGTGGGCTTCGACCTGGGCACGCCCTGGAGCGAGCTGACGGAGACCGCTCGCCGGGCGGTCCTTTACGGGCGGAATCATCGCGTCCACATGCGCTACCGGAACCGCTGGGGGCGGGAGCGGCAATACACCACGGGTTACGAGGGTGTGATCCCGCAGATCGAGCGGCGGCACGCCGAGACCGAATCCGAGTACTCCAGGGACAAGTACGAGTCCTATATGCGGGAGGCGCCGTGCCCGGCCTGCTCGGGGGCACGCCTGAAGCCTGAGGTGCTGGCGGTGACCGTGGGGGATCTGTCGATCGCGGAGGTGTGCCAGCTGTCCATCGGGGAGTGCCGCGCGTTCCTGGGCGAATTGCAGTTGGGCGGACGTCAGCGGGTGATAGCCGCCCAGGTCTTGAAGGAGATCGACGCCCGGCTCGCCTTCCTGCTGGACGTGGGCCTGGATTACCTGTCGTTGGAGCGGCCGGCCGCGACCCTGTCCGGCGGCGAGGCGCAGCGGATCAGGCTAGCCACACAGATCGGCTCGGGCCTGGTCGGGGTCTTGTATGTCCTAGATGAGCCGTCCATCGGTCTGCACCAGCGCGACAACCATCGCCTGGTCGCCACTTTGACCAGGTTGAGGGACCTCGGAAACACGCTGATCGTGGTGGAACACGACGAGGACACGATCCGCGCGGCGGACTGGGTGGTCGACATCGGCCCGGGCGCCGGAGAGCGCGGCGGGCAGATTGTGCACTCGGGGACCGTGGCGGCGCTTGAGGCGAACCCGGAGTCTTTGACGGGGCGGTACCTGTCGGGCGAGCGGACCATCCCGGTCCCGGCCGTGCGCCGCCCGGTCTCGCCGCGGCGCCAACTGAAGGTGGTCGGCGCGGTGGAGCACAACCTGCGGGACATCGATGTGGCGTTCCCGGTGGGCGTGTTCACGGCTGTCACAGGGGTCTCCGGCTCGGGCAAGTCGACGCTGGTCAACTCGATCCTGTACAACGTGCTCGCGAACGAGTTGAACCGAGCCCGGCACGTGCCCGGTCGGCACAAGCGGGTCACCGGTTTGGGACACGTCGACAAGGTGGTCCACGTCGATCAGGGGCCGATCGGCCGGACGCCCCGGTCGAACCCCGCGACCTACACCGGCGTGTGGGACCGGATTCGGGCGCTGTTCGCCGAGACGCCGGAGGCGAAGGTGCGCGGTTACGGGCCCGGCCGGTTCTCTTTCAACGTCAAGGGCGGACGCTGCGAGGCGTGCAAGGGCGACGGCACGCTGCGCATCGAGATGAACTTCCTGCCTGACGTCTACGTCCCATGCGAGGTCTGCCACGGCGCCCGCTACAACCCGGACACTTTGGAAGTCCACTTCAAGGGCAAGACCGTGGCCGATGTGTTGGCCATGCCGATCGAAGAGGCCGCGGAGTTCTTCAGCGCGATCCCGGCGATCGGGCGGCACCTGGGCACGCTGGTCGATGTGGGCTTGGGCTATGTCCGGTTGGGCCAGAGCGCGCCGACCTTGTCCGGCGGAGAGGCCCAGCGCGTGAAACTCGCGTCGGAGTTGCGCCGCCGAGCGACGGGCGCGACCGTCTATGTCCTGGACGAGCCGACCACCGGACTCCACTTCGAGGACATCGGCAAGCTGCTCGGCGTGCTGCAAGGCCTGGTCGACAAGGGAAACACCGTGATCGTGATCGAACACAACTTGGATGTGATCAAGTCCGCCGACTGGGTGATCGACCTCGGACCCGAGGGCGGCGCGAAGGGTGGCCTAGTCGTCGCGGAGGGCACACCCGAGGCGGTCGCCGCCAATCCCGCGAGCCACACCGGTCAGTTCCTCGCGCCGTTGCTCGCCCCCGCGCGGGTTTGAGCGGCGGATCGGCCGCGCCATTCCGTCCGGTCGCGCCGGGCCGAAATGAGACGATCCGGGTGAGGCGGTCGGCGCCCTCGGCGCTGGATGGCATGATAGATAGCCAGGCGGGCGCCGAACCGCTGGTCCGCGGCCTCCACGGGGGCGGAGCGGACGGCATCGGGCACTGGGGTGGCAGGCGCGAGGCGGATCTGGTGGCGGCGCCCCTCTGAAGAGTCTCGCGACCTGCCGGGTCGCGAGCGCTGGTGGCGCGCGGGTTCGCTGCGCCGCCGGCCTGGGCCGGCCGTCCGACGGGGAGGGACCGCCGGCCCCTGGGGCGGCCTCCGCGACTGGGCGTGGTGGAGGCCGCCCCTTCTGCTTGTCTCAGGGCCGGCGCCGCGGATCTGCGGACGGCTGGCCGGGGCGCCCAGAGCCGGGTGTGCCGACAGCGGCATGCCCTGGCGCGGGCCTTCCCGGAGCGAGCTCCGAGAGAGCGATCCCGGCGCACATCAAGGCGGCGCCGGTGTAGCCGCGAAGTCCCATGTTCTCGTGGAGGATGAGCGCGCCCCCGAGCGCCCCGAACACCGTCTCGAGGGCCATGATCAGGGCGGCGCCGGTCGGTTCGGCGGCGCGCTGGCCGAAGATCTGCAGGGTGTAGGCCAACCCGACCGAGATCAGTCCGCCGTACAGCAAGGGCGCCAGCGCCAGGTTGAGCCCGGCGAACGGATGCGGGTCGAACAGCGGCGCGGCCAACGCCGATGTGGCCGCGCAGGCCCAGAACTGGGCGGCTGCGAAACGCAACGCGGGAAGCTGGCCCACCCACCGGTCCACGGCGAGGATCTGGATCGCGAAACATGCGGCCGCGAACATGACCAATCCGTCGCCGCGCGCCAGCGTGAACGTGTCGGTGATCGCGATCAGATACAGTCCTGCGAGCCCCAGCGCTATCCCGCCGACGGTGGGCCAGCGGACGCGTTTGCCGAGGAAGGCGCCGAAGACCGGGACCAACAAGATGTACAGGCCAGTCACGAACGCGGCGTTGCCGGCGGTGGTGTCCTTCATGGCGGCTTGTTGGAGTCCGGCGGCCGCGGTGAGCAGCGTCCCGCACGCGAGCGCGGGCCAAAGGACCGCCCGGCGCATCGCGCGCCGCCTCGCCGCAGATGTGCCGCGCGCCGCGTCCAAACCGCGGGCCACGGCGCTGACCAGCGCGGCGCCCATCGCGAACCGGACCGCGTTGAAGGTGAACGCGTCGACGCGTTCCGCGCCGACACGCTGCGCGGTGAACGCCAGACCCCACATCACCGCGGCCACGAGCAGCAGGAGGTTGCCGCGCGTGCGTGCGGAGATGGAAGCCAATTCGTCCTCGTCTCGTCGAAGCTCATCTGCCCGGGTGAGGAGTCAACGCTACCCCCCGCCCAGTCGGCTGGGCTCCGCGGGTGACACAATGTCCCAGTTGGGATCGCGCGCTGAGGCGCCTGGCGGGAGTGAGGGTCTGATGGGCCAAGTGGGTTGGGGGATCATGGCGACCGGCGGGATAGCCTCCGCCTTCGCGAACGATCTCAAAGTCGACGGGTTGAAGCTGGTCGCGGTGGGTTCGCGGGACGCGACGCGGGCCCGCGCCTTCGCGGACAGGCATGGCGCGCTGCGGGCGCACGGCTCATATCGGGCGCTCGCGGAGGACCCGGAAGTGGATGTGGTCTATGTGGCGACGCCGCACAACCTGCATCTCGAGAACGCGTTGACCGCGATCGAGGCCGGCAAACACGTGCTGGTCGAGAAGGCGTTGACCATCAACGCCCAGGAGGCGGCGACGCTCGCCGCGGCCGCCAAGCGGGCTGGGGTGGTCTGCATGGAGGCGATGTGGACCCGGTTCTTGCCGCACATGGTCCGCCTGAGGGAGCTGTTGGATCATGGTGTGATCGGTCAACCTGTGGGGTTGATCGCCGACCACACTCAGCGCCTGCCGGATCACCCGGCCCACCGTCTCAACGATCTGGCGTTGGGCGGCGGCGCGTTGCTGGATCTCGGCGTGTACCCGATCTCGTTCGCTTATGACCTGTTCGGCGCCCCCGAGCAGATCGAGGCCGTGTTCGGCGCCTTGCGCCCCACGGGCGCGGACAGACAGGTCTCGGCCGTGTTCAGCCATGGCTCAGGCGCGCGGACCTGGTGGGTCGCGGCCTCGGACATGCGTGGCGCGAACCGCGCTTGCGTGCTCGGCACGGAGGGCCGCGTCGAGATCGATCCCGTCTGGTACACGCCCACCACGATGCGCGCGTACGGCGCCGACGGGCGTCTCCTCGACTCGTTCGACGGGGCGACACCCGGCCGAGGCATGCAGCACGAGGCCCGCGAGATGGAGCGGTTGATCGAGGACGGCGCGGTGGCCAGCAGTGTCATGCCGTTGTGGCAGTCCGTCGAGATCATGGAGACGATGGACCAAATCCGCGCGCAGATCGGTGTGGTTTACGCCGCCGATGCCGTCTAGCCGCCCCGCGCCACCGTCCAGCGGGCGGGCCGTGCCGTCCGGCGCGTCCTCGCCCCCGTGGGTTCGACGGACGATGCCGTGCGGCCACGAGCCGCATGCTCCTCGCGCAGCGGGAGGGCCGGGCTTGGGGGAGCTGACGGCGCGCCTCGGCGCGGATCCGCCCTGCTGGCCGGGAACCACGCGGGGCGAGCGTGGGCGGTGACGGGCCGCGCTTCGGGCGCCGATTGGGGCCGGGCACGCCGAACGCGTGGGCCCGGGAGCGGGAGCGGCGGCCTGACGCGCTCGATCTGACCGACACCAATCCCGCGAGCCACGGCTTGACGCTCCCAGAAGTGGGGGAGTGTCTGGCCCGCGCCGCGCGCGACGCGCGCCACCGACCCGATCCGCGGGGCCCGCGCGCCGCGCGGGAGGCGTTGGCCGCCCGCTTCGGCGGCGGACCGGAGGAGTATTGGCTGACCGCGTCCACATCCGAGGCGTATTCGTGGCTGTTCCAGTTGCTGGCCGCGCCCGGTGAGCCGATCGCTGCGCCACAGCCCAGCTATCCGCTGTTGGAGCCGTTGGCCCAGCTCGCGGGGTTGGATGTCCGGTCGTATTGGACGCATCACCTGGATCCAGATGGCTGGGTCCTGGACGGCGCCACTCTGACGGCGGCGGTGCGCCCTGGCGCCGCGTCCGCGCGAGCGGTGGTGGTGGTCAGCCCGGGCAATCCGACCGGGGCGTTCAGCCCGCTTGGCGTGATCGCTGAGGTGGCCGGGACGGTCCCGCTGATCGTGGACCAGGTGTTCGAGCCGTTCCGGCTCGACGCCCCAGCGGCGGCGCCGCAGCCGAGCCGAGTCGGGCCGGCGGCGGGCGCCGCGGGCTTCGACCCAGTCGGTTCACGTGGTTCCCAGCCGCTGGGATCGATGGGCCCTGCGGCGGTCGCGGCGCCGTTGGACGCGGCGGCGGCGTTGGGGGAGCCTCCGCCCGGCTGCGTGTGGTTCGTGCTAGACGGGGTGTCCAAGCGGCTCGCCGCGCCCGGGGCGAAGATCGGCTGGATCAGGGTGATCGCTGGGGCTTCGGTCCAGCCGGAGGTCGGCGAGGCCTTGGACCGGGTCGCGGATTCCTACCTCTCGGTCTCCGCGGCGAGCACGGCCGCTTTGCCGGCGCTGCTGGAGCTGGAGGGGGAGGCGGTGCGGGTGGCACGGCATCGGGCGCTGGGGAACTTGACGGAGCTGCGCAAGCGCTGGCCCTGGCGGGTGCGGCGGTGCGAGGCGGGCTGGGTCGCCATGGTCGACGCGCCGGCCCGGGGGCCGCGCGCGGGCGATGAGGACTTGGCGACGTGGCTGCTGCGGGAGCGCGGGCTCGCGGTCCATCCGGGGTGGTTTTATGGCGTGCCGGGCGAGCGGGCGCTGGTCCTGTCGCTGCTTGGCCGGCCGCAGGCCTTCGCCGACGCGGTCGCCCGACTGGTCCGGGCCGTCGCGGAGTTCAGCGACTGACGCCGGGAGGTCACTCCTCGGTCGGTTTGATCAGCATGTTCGTGATGCGGACGGTGGCGACCAGGCGGCCTGTCTCGTCGCGGACGGTGACCTCGTGGGTGGTGACCCTGGCGCCGAGGTGGAGTGGCACGGCCGTGCCGATGACGTGGCCGGTGCGGGCCGCGGCGTGATGCGTGCCGTTGATGTCGACGCCGACCGCGAGGCGGCCGGCGGCTTCGGCGTGGAGATCGGCGGCGATTGAGCCGAGCGTCTCGCCGAGCGCCAGCGTCGCGCCACCGTGGAGGCGGCCGTAGGGCTGGGTGTTGCCGCGGACCGGCATGCGCCCCACCACCCGGTCCACGCCGCGCTCGAGGATCTCTATGCCGAGTTTGTCTTCCAGGGCGCCCAGCTGTTTGGCCACGCCCGCCACATTAGCTCCCTGACCGGCGGGGAGCGGCGTGGCGCGGCGGGCGCGGCGGGATCCGGACGCCGGGGTCGGCGGGGCTGGGAAGGCGCGCGGCTGGGCCCGCCAAGCGGGGCGGTGCGGGGTGGCGCGCGGCTGACACGCTGGGCTCGGTCGCGACCGGCTAGACGCTCGGCGGGCTGCCAGCGGGCGCCCAGATGACTGGTTTATGCTCATGTGCCATGGCCAATCCCATCTCCCCAGGGGAACTCAAAGCGGTCAAGGCGCTGGTTGACGCGCTCGCGCGGGCTTACCGCACCAGGGTTGTCGGCCAGCCCTCTTTGTGGTGGTCCTTGATGGCTGGGCTCGTCGCCAACGGACACGTCCTGCTCGAATCCGTCCCAGGGCTCGCGAAGACGACGGCGGCGCGCACCCTGGCCACCCTGTGCGGCGGGTCGTTCGCCCGCATCCAATGCACGCCGGATCTGCTCCCTTCTGACATTGTGGGCACGCAGGTGTTCGACGCCGCCCGGGCGGAGTTCCACACCGAGATCGGACCGATCAACGCGAACTTCGTCCTAGTCGACGAGATCAACCGGGCGAACACCAAGACCCAATCCGCCATGTTGGAGGCGATGCAGGAACGCCAGATCACCCTGGCTGGCCAAGTCCACCCGCTGCCGGAACCCTTCATCGTCTTCGCCACCCAGAACCCGATCGAGCAGGAGGGCACTTACGAGCTGCCCGAAGCCCAGTTGGACCGCTTCTTGCTGAAAGAGGTCATCACGTACCCCTCGCCGGCGGAGGAGTTCCAGATCATGGAGCAAGCGGACGGGCTGCAGGGCGCGCTGGACGCGGTGGCGTCGCCGCAGGACATCGCGGCGTTGCAGGGCCTCGCCCGCCGCGTCCACGTCGACCGGGCGATCAAGGACTACATAGTGCGCCTGGTGGACGCCACCCGGAACGGAGTCCGCGCGATCGGCCCGATGGGCCGATACATCGAATACGGCGCCTCGCCGCGCGCCTCTCTGGCGTTCCAATGGGCGGGCCGCGCGGTCGCGCTGCTCTCGGGCCGCGACCACATGGTGCCAGATGACGTGAAATACCTCAGGCATCTTGTGCTGCGCCACCGGTTGATCCTGACCTACGAGGCGATGGCGGACTCGGTCCGCCCAGAGGCGATCGTGGACGCGGTGTTCGCCGCGACACCGGCGCCGTGAGGCGCTGATGGACGCCCGCCCCATCCAGCACGGCCGCCTGGCGGCGATCGGCGCGCTGCTCGAGCTGCATTCGCACCGCAAGGCGCGCAGCGTGTTGGACGGCGGCTACGCCTCGGTGTTCCGCGCCCGTGGCACGGACTTCGAGGATCTGCGCGAATACGTCCCCGGAGACGCGGTCGCGGACATCGACTGGAAGTCGACCGCCCGCGCCGGCCGCACCCTGGTGCGGCGTTACCGCGCCGAACGGAAGAACAACCTCCTGTTGGTGGTCTCGACCGGCCGGTCGATGACGGCGGTGGCGCCGGACGGCACGCCGAAACGCGAACTCGCCTTGGACGTGTCCGGGGTGTTCGCGCAGCTCGCGGTGAGACACCGTGATGTGGTCGGGGCGGTGTTCGGGGACGCGGCGCGGCAGGGCGCCATCCGTGCCCGTTCGGGTCGGGGCCACGCGGAGCGGGTGTTGGCGACGCTGGCGGCCGCGGCGGCCGATCCGGTGGGCCCGGTCTCGGCTCTGCCGCAAGTGCTCGATCACGCGGTCAAGTCGCGCCTGCCGCGGGGCATCGTCGTGCTCGTGACGGACGATGCCGACCTGGGCGTCCTGGGGGAGCGTGCCCTCGCGCTCCTCCACGCCAGGCATCAGGTGATGGTGGTCCGGATCGCGGATATGGACATCGCAGACGTTCGAGCGGACGCGCCGTTCGACGTGGAGACCGGGTTGGAGTTGCCTGACGAGGTCAGATTGGCTCGGTCCGTGATCGCGGAGGCGGCGTTGGCCGGCCACGCGCGAGCGGTCGCGATGGAGCGAGTCCTGGGGTCCCGTGGGATCGCGCACGGGCGGGTCAGCGGCCAGGCGGATCTGGTCGACACGCTGATCGGGGTCCTAGAAAGGCACCGCCGTGGGGGTGTTTGACGTTGTCGAGCCCCTCGACCCGGAGGCGTTCTCGCAGTGGTGGCTGGTCGCGGGGATCGCTCTCGCGCTGGCGGGCGTGGCGCTGCTGGTGGGGCCATGGCTGGCGACGCGACTGCGGCGGCGGCGGCGGGCGCGCCCGGCTGGCGGAGATGTGGCCGAGCCGCCGAGCCGGAGCGCTGTGGCGTTGGAGGAGATCGACCGGATCGAGGCGGCCTGGAAGGCCGACGCTTTGACCGACCGGGCGGCCGCCCAAGGGATCGTGGCCGCGGTCAAGCGGTTCGCGGGCGGCGAGGCCGCCACGCTGACGCTCCTCGACCTGCGTCTTCGTGGCGATCTGCCGAACCTGGTCGCGGTGATCGAGGCGGCGTATCCGGTGGAGTTCGGGGTGGTCGGCGAGGGGGACGTGCTCGACTTGGCGCGGCGGGCGCGCGACGCGGTCGGCATCGTGCGGCCAGCCTTGGCGCCACAGACGCCGGTTGTGAACCTGGATGAACTGCCATGATCTTTGTCTATCCCTGGCTCGGGGTGGCTGTCGGAGCCGTGCTGGGACTCGCGGCGCTGGCGGCCTGGTCGCGGGCGCGGCGCCGCGGCAGGCGGCAAGGCGGGACGCGGCTGGCGAACACCGGGCGGGTGGCGGGCTTGCGGGCGTTCCAGACTGCCATCCGCCAACACCGGATCTCGGCCGTGTTCGCGCTGGTGGCGGCCATGATCGCGGCGTCCGGTGCGGCGTTGATGGCGGCCCGGCCGGCCGCGGCGGAGACCGTGACGCCCGAGGTGCGCACCCGCGACGTGGTGCTCTGCTTGGACGTGTCCAGTTCGATGTACCCGGTGGACGCGGCGATTCTGCGGCAGTTCAGGGAGATCGTCGAGGGGTTCGACGGCGAGCGGGTGGCGATGTCGTGGTTCAACTCCTCGTCGGTGACGCTGTTCCCCCTGACGGACGACTACGAATTCATCGACGACACGCTGGCGCCGCTGGAGGAACAGTTCGACGCGGTCGCGGGGCTGATGTCGGAGCGGGACTTGTGGGATCTCCCGCTGGACATGTTCCCGGATCAGAGCGGCACGCTGTTGGGGCAGGGCTCGTCGTTGCCCGGGGACGGGCTTGTCTCCTGCCTACAACTGTTTGATAATACCGCGCAGGACCGGCCGCGTTCTGTGATCCTCGCCACTGACAACATGGTCGAGGGCTGGCCGATCTTCGAGCTGGGCGAGGCCGCCGACCTGGCCAAGACGGCAGACGTGCGGGTCTACGCGCTCTGCCCGGATGAGTCGATGAGCGCGTCGGCGATGGGCGCGGGGCCGGGCTATTGGAGCGCGGACGCCGCGAGAGAGCTGCGCCGGGAGGCGGAATCGACTGGTGGGGCGTTCTACGAGGCGGCAAGCCGGTCCTCGGTGACGGACATCATCGAGGACATCCTCGCCGAGGAGGCCGCCCTGACCGAGGTGGAACCGGTCCGTCTGATCCGTGACCGGCCGTTGTGGGGTGCCGTGACTCTGGCCGTGGGCGTGGCGGGCCTGCTCATCTGGGGCGGGTGGCGCGGCCGGCCGCGGTGGGCGGCGCCGCTCCGGCGCGGCGCTCTGGTGGTGTTGGCGACGCTCGCCGTGGTCAACCCGCACATCGGCACTGAGGAGTTCAAACAGACGGCGGTCGAAGCGGACGTGGTGATCCTGGTCGACACGTCGCCATCGGTGGCCGCAGAGGACTGGGACGGCGACAAGCCCAGGCTCGAGGGCGTCAAGGCGGACATCGCCGCGATCGCGGAGCGCCACGCGGGCGCCCGGTTCTCGATCATCGCGTTCGACGCCGAGGCCCATGTCACCCTGCCGCTGACCAGTGACGCGGGCGCGGTGGCGAGCGCCGCGGACACCTTGGCGCCGATCAGCACCGTGTACGCGTCTGGCTCGTCGATCGACGCGGGGCTCGACGCGCTGCTCGAGACGTTGGAACACAGCGCGGAGGCGCACCCGGAGCGGGCTCGGCTCGTGTATTACCTAGGCGACGGCGAGCAGACCAGCAGCCGGCGCGTCAAGTCGTTCGAGGAAGCCGCGGCGCTGGTCGATGGCGGCGCGGTCTTCGGGTACGGCACTGAGGCGGGTGGCCCGATGCGGGAGCGGCGCACCGCCGACAACTATTCGAGTTCCGGCTTCTCCGACCTATTCACCCCAGGGGACGACCCGGACCAGGACGCCGGGTACATCACCGCGCCCGACGGCTCGGTCGGGTTGTCAGTCGTGGACGAGGAGGCGCTGGCCGCGATCGCGGCGGAACTCGGGGTGGGTTTGACCATGCGGTCGGCTGAGTCGCCAGTGGCGGACGCGTTGTGGAGCGGGCAGCTGCCCGAACGGGTGGTCGACGATTCGGCCGCGGCGCCGCGGCCGATCGGGGCTTGGTTGGCTGTGGCGGCGTGTCCGCTGATCGCGTGGGAGCTCATGTTCTTGTTCCGGCGGCGCCGTGTGTCCGCCGATGCGGCACGACTGGCGCGCGGGGCGGCCGCGACCGGTTGGGGCACTGGCGGTTGGGGCGCTGTTGGTCCGGGTGCTGGCGCTGTGCCGGGCTCGGGGACTGGTGCGGACGGCATCGGCGCCTGGGGTCTTGGGGTGGCAGGTGGCCGTCCCGTTGGTGGCGGGGCGGGTCTTCGGGGCGGCGCGGCTGTCCCGCGCGTGGTGGCGCCATCGCAGGGAACGGGGGCCTGGCGATGAGGTGGAGTCTGGTGTTCCGTGTGATCGGGGCGGTCACGGCGTTGGCCGCGGCGGCGCTTTGCCTTGGACTGGCCTGGCTCGGCGGCGCTGGCGCGCGCGCCTATCAAGCGGCCGATCACTCCGCGGCGGCCGACCGTTACCACTTGGCCGCTGGGTCGATGCCCCTCGAGCGCTGGAAGGCGCTGTTCGGCGAGGGCACGGCGATGCTCGCGGGCGGCGACGCCGCGGCGGCCGAAGGACCCTTGTCTGAGGCGGCCCGGATCGTGCCGGCGGGCAAGGAATGCGTGGTCAGGATCAATTGGTCGCTCGCTCAAGAACGTCAGGGCGACGAGGCGGCTGGTCGCGGCGCGACCGACGAGGCGATCGTCTTCTACGAGACCGCTCTGGCCACGCTGCGCGAGGCCGGCTGCCCGAGCCGCGACGATGTCGCAGCTGAGGCGGAACGTCGGCTCGAGGAGAAACTCGACGAACTGGGCCAAGACTCCGGCTCGCAGGCGGCGCCGGATGGCGCCACCGACCCGAACAGTGGTGACACCCCTGACGATCCCGAGAACTTAGACGATCCGGCTGATCCAGATGAGCCACAGGATCCGTCGGCTTCGGGCAGTCCGTCCAGCTCAAGCGACCCGAACGGAGGGGCGCCCAGCCCAAGCCCGTCTCCGAGCCCGGATCAGTCGCAGTCATCCGAGGCGGAGAACGATTCGCCGAAGTATGACGCTGAGACGCAGCGCAAACTCGACGAGTTGGCCGAACAAGCGGAGCGCGCACAACGCGAGCGCGACGAATATCGCCAAGAAGGCGAGTATTACGAGTCACACCGAGACTGGGACAGCCCAATCTGGTGACTCCGCCGCCCGGCCCGGGCTTTCCGATGGCCACCCACCAGGACACAATCTGGCCACCAGCCAAGACTTTCAACGGCCACCCACCGGGACTTTTTGGTGGCCATCGTCACCGCGCGGCGGATCTCTTGCTGAAGCGCCGGGCGGCCCGTCAAAGTCAGGCGATGGTCACAACCACTCCGCCCCCCGGCCACGCCGCGTCCACCACCAGCCAAACCCGACACCCCCAAGCTTCGTGACGCGACCCCACCCAAATCACGCGACGGCCGACTGGTGGTCTGATCGGCGGCGGAGCCGGTGG
>JAITLE010000025.1 GCA_031278075.1 Bifidobacteriaceae bacterium
CCACCGGCTCCCGCCCCCCTCACCCGACCGGGCGTCCCCAACCCGACGCTCCTCCGGCCAGAGACGAGAAGTGTAGAGTTCCGCGCCCCACGCCCCGGTCCACACCCTGACCGCCAGCCCGCCCGGCGCACGTTTCCGCAGGTCAGGGGCTTACACAGGTTCTGGCCCCCGGAACGCCCATCCGAGCTGGCGTCACCATTCCTACACTTCCCCCGCCAGAGACGAGAAGTGTAGAGTTCCGCGCCCAGCGACCCTGGGCGCGACGCATCCCCGGCGCCTGCCGACCCGGGGGAGCGTGGCGCCAGGGACCAGTGGAGACGTTCGGGCGGCGCCGGCCAGCGTGCCGAGATGCGGGCCGCGCGGCGCAGAGTGACTGCGCCGAGATGGGGGGCAATCGCCGGGCGACCGCGGCGCCCCGCGACTAACCTTGTGACATGGCACTGGTGCGCGAGCCGGCGGTGGCCGGACTGTTCTATCCCGCGGACCCGGACACGTTGGCGGCTGATGTGGCCGAGCTGCTGAACCAAGGCGCCAGCCGCTTAGCTGGATCCGCGCTCGGTGAGGCGCCCGGCGCCCCGGACCAACGGGTCAAGGCCCTGATCGCGCCACATGCCGGTTACGCCTATTCGGGTCCGACCGCAGGCGTGGCTTACGCCGCCCTGGCCGGGGCCGACTACCAGCGAGTGGTTCTGCTGGGCCCGTGTCACCACGTCGGAACACCGTTCGTGGCGCTCGCTGGCGCCGAATACTTCCGGACGCCGCTCGGCGACGTGCCGGTCTGGGAGGAGGGCGCGGCCCGGGTCGGTCGCCTCCGCGAGGTGATCGTCAGCCCGCCGGTCCACGCCCGCGAGCATTCCTTGGAGGTCCACCTGCCGTTCATCCAGACCGCGCTTCGGCCAGACACGCCGGTGTTGCCGCTCGCGGTGGGCTGGGCGGACCCGGGGGCGGTGGCCGCCGTGATCGAAGCGGTCTGGGGCGGCCGCGAGACCCTCTTCGTCGTCAGCTCCGACCTGTCGCATTACCTTCCCTACGCCGCCGCCGTCCGCGCCGACTCCGCGACCGTCACCCAGATCCTCGCCGCCGCAGGTCCGCTCGAGGGCGAACAGGCTTGCGGCGCGCACCCGGTCAACGGGCTGCTTGAGGTGGCACGGCGCCGCGGCCTAGCGAGCGGCGTGCTCGATTATCGGAATTCCGGCGACACCGCGGGGGACAGAGGCCGAGTGGTCGGTTACGCGGCGATCGCCTTCGCCGAAGCGGCATCCGCGGGGGACGGCGCACGATGACGACCGCTCTCCCCCCAAACATCGGTCCGGCCTTGACGGGGTTGGCCAGGCAGACCATCGCTGACGCCCTCGCGGGCAGGGCCCGGCCCGACCCGAGCGCGCTTTGGTCCGGCGGCGTGGCGCCGGACGAAGCCGCCGAATGGCTGGCGCGCCCCGGCGCGGCCTTTGTCACCTTGACCCAAGGCGGCGAGCTGCGCGGCTGCATCGGGTCGTTGGTGGCACACCAGCCGCTCCGCGAGGACGTGCGCCAGAACGCGTTGGCGGCCGCCTTCGAAGACCGGCGGTTCCCGCCGCTCGCCACCGAAGAGCTGATCCGGACCCGGATCGAAGTCTCGGTGCTCTCGGCGCCAGAGCGTTTGGAGTTCTCGGACCACGCCGATCTGGTGGGGCGCCTGCGTCCCGGTGTGGACGGGTTGATCCTCCAAGCGGGCGGGCGCCGGGGAACCTTCCTGCCCCAGGTCTGGGACCAACTGCCGGCCCCGGAGCGGTTCTTAGCCCATTTGGTGCGCAAAGCTGGTCTCCCGGAGGGCTATTGGTCTGAACAAGTGCGAATCTGGCGGTACACGGTCACCTCCTTCGAGGAGGCGCCGCCGTGACCCAGGCGCGGCATTGGCACACGGCGCCGGACGGCCGGGTACAATGCGACCTCTGCCCCCGGCGTTGCCGCCTGCGCCCCGGGCAACGCGGGTTTTGTTTTGTGCGTCAGAACGTGGCCGGCGCGCTCGAGTTGACGACTTACGGGCGCAGTTCGGGTTTCGCGGTCGATCCGGTCGAGAAGAAGCCGCTGTACCATTTCTTCCCCGGCTCTAGCGTGTTCTCGTTCGGAACCGCGGGCTGCAACCTGGCGTGCAAGTTCTGCCAGAATTGGCATATCTCGGCGGCGCGTGACATGGACGCGCTGATGGCGCTCGCCACACCAGACCAGATCGCTGACGCGGCCGCACGGGCGGGTTGCGCGGCGGTGGCATACACCTACAACGACCCGATCATTTTCACCGAGTACGCGGTCGACGCGGCGGCGGCGGCTCGCGCGATCGGATTGAAGAACATCGCGGTCAGCGCGGGCTACGTCACGCCCGAAGGCGCGGCGGACCTCTTCGGGGCGATGGACGCGGCGAATATCGACCTGAAATCGTTCGACCCGGACTTCTACCGCAAGGTGACCGGCGGCCGGCTAGAAGTGGTGCTAGACGTGCTGCGCCACCTGGTGCGGGAAACCGCGGTCTGGACGGAGGTGACGACACTTGTCATACCCGGTCTCAACGATTCGACGGCGGAGCTGGACCGTTTGACCAACTGGATCGCGGTGGAGCTGGGCGTCGACGTTCCCCTGCATTTGACAGCTTTCCATCCGGCTGCACGGATGCTGGATCGGCCTAGAACCCCGCTCGCGACCTTGCGCCGAGCCCGTGAGATCGCCGTCGCCAATGGACTCAGACACGTCTATTTGGGCAATGTGCCAGGCGCCGGCGGCGGGATCACGCGATGTCCGAGCTGTGGCCTCGAATTGTTGATCCGCGACGGTTTCACGATCACGCGGCGGCACATCGGTGGCGACGGACTGTGTGAGGCCTGCGGCGAGCGAGTGGCCGGACATTGGGGCGCTCCGGCCGCTGTTGACGGAGCGACGTTCAGCTAGTGGGCAGGGTGGGCGACGCCGTGGCCCCGGACCGGGCGCACGGGCGGCGCTCGGCGAGCGGCGCCTCCCGGTAGGCGGCGCGCACCTGGACCGAGCAACCGGTCGGAGCGCCCCGGACGAGACAGGCGGACGATGCCGTCGTCCCGATCGGGTGGACCGGTCTGATCCGCGTCAAACGCGCGCGAGCGACCAGTCCACTGGCGGGGCGCCTTGTTCGGCGAGCAGGGCGTTGGCGCGTGTGAACGGACGCGAGCCGAAGAACCCTCGGTGCGCGGACAGCGGCGACGGGTGCGCCGACTCGATCCGTGGAGTCGCGCCCAACTTGGGGCCCAGCGTCGCCGCGTCCCTGCCCCACAGGATCGCGACCAACGGGCCGCCGCGCGCGACCAACGCGTCGATCGCGTGGGCGGTGACGGCCTCCCAGCCGCGGCCGCGGTGCGAAGCGGCCGCGCCGGGGCGCACCGTGAGGACCCGATTGAGCAGCATGACGCCTTGCTCAGCCCAAGGCGTCAGATCGCCTGTGCTGGGTGTGCTCACGGCGGCATCGTGCGTCAACTCTCGGAAGATGTTCACCAGCGAACCCGGGAGAGGCCGCACATCGGGCGCGACGGAGAAACTCAGCCCGACAGCATGCCCCGGTGTCGGGTACGGATCTTGGCCGACGATCAAGACCTTCACGTCAGCGAGCGGATAGGTGAAAGCCCGCAACACTCGCTCGCCGGCGGGCAGGTAGCGGCGCCCGGCGGCGGTCTCGGCGCGCAGGAAAGCCCCCATCGCGCGGATCTGGGGTTCGACGGGCGCCAGGGCCGCCGCCCAGCCCGGGTCGATGATCTCCTCCAACGGGCGCTGCGTCACGGTGAAGACGCTACGCCGTTCCGGGCGCCGCGCGGCACAGCCGGGCGTGCGGCGTGGCGGACCCTTCCGGCGCGGTCGGGGCGCTAGCATTGCGGCGTCGGTCGAAGACCGCTCGATCCAACTCGTTAGGCAGGTTTCCCATGGGGCAGGCGCGCCCGGTGACCCCGGACCCGGCGGGCTCGCCCGGTCTCAGCGAACTCGGGGTGCGCGTCCTCATGTTCGAGCGGCAATGGTGGCGTTACGAGGGATCGAAGGACAACGCCATCCGCGATCTGTTCGAAATGGACCCCATCCGCTATTACCAGGTGCTGAATTGCCTGATCGACGCGCCGGAGGCGCTCGCGTTCGACCCGCGCCTGGTGGCACGGCTACGCCGGCGCCGCGACGAGCGGCGCCGGGCGCGCGCGGTGCGCCGCTTGGAAGGACCTGCCTCAGGGGCTCCAGCAGCTAAGCTTTGATTCGTGGCTAAGAACGATTACCCGTATCCGCCCGACGAATTCGACAGGGTCGACCTGGGCTCGCGCCCGAAGGAAGTTCACGCCGCCCGGCGCGGCCCGTGGAGCAGGGCTTGGCCGTTCTTGCTGGTGATCGTCTTGATTCCGGCGATCGCGTTCGCGGTGGTGTACTTCCTCGGCAACCGGTTGCCCGGTGGCGGGAGCGGCAGCGGCCCGACTGGCGGCGCGGTCCAGAGTTCTTCCCCAGCCGCGAGCGACCAGCCGACCGACGCGACTTTGACCGCTGAGCCGACCGAGCCGACGCCGACTGAGGAGCCGACGGTGGCCCAGGTCGACAAGGCCCTGAAGGTGACGATTTACAACGACGGGCTCCCGGACGGGACGGCGCGCCGGTCCGCTGAGGACCTGAAGGCTGCCGGTTACCTGGACGCCGCGAGCCACGACACCCCCAACCCGGCGGCCCCGGCACTCGCCACTGTCTACTACCAGTTAGAGAGCCAGGCCGCCACCGCCCAGGACATCGCCACGACCCTGCAGGCCACACGCACGGAGCTGAACGGCGAGGCCTTGGCGGTGGAGCTGAACCCAGAAGTCGTGAGCGCGGACGGCACCGGCGCGAGCATCGTGGTGATCGTCAAGTAGGGACAGGGTTTCGGCCAGCGACTCCCGGCGCACGATGCCGTCCGGACGCTTTCCCCCAAGGCGCCCGGACGGCATCGTGCGATGTTTGGCGTCGGGGTCGCGAAAGGCTCCCGGCAGCGGTCGCCGACGGCGTCCGGCTGGTGGACCTCCGATCCGTCAGCTTGCACTCGGCGTGCTAGAGTGCTAACCATTGATTAGCACTCTCCTGGTGAGAGTGATAACGAACCTGGTGAGGTCCCGAGGTCGGGCGTGACGTGAACGCCCGGTCGGAGGGCCGTCCGTCGCGGGCGCCGGTTCGCGTCGCCAAGTCAAGCAAAGGAAACGAAGAAACGAATGGCTAAGATCATTGCCTTCGATGAGGACGCCCGTCGCGGCATGGAGCGCGGCCTGAACGTCTTGGCCGACACGGTCAAGGTGACCCTCGGGCCGAAGGGTCGCAACGTGGTCCTGGAGAAGAAGTGGGGCGCCCCCACCATCACGAACGACGGCGTGTCGATCGCCAAGGAGATTGAGCTGGAGGAGCCGTTCGAGAAGATCGGCGCCGAAATGGTCAAAGAAGTCGCCAAGAAGACCGACGACGTGGCCGGCGACGGCACCACGACGGCGACCGTCTTGGCTCAGGCTCTGGTGCGTGAGGGCCTGAGGAACGTCGCGGCCGGGGCGAACCCGATCGCGCTCAAGCGGGGCATCGACCGGGCGGTCGAGGCCGTGGTCAAGCGGCTGCTCGAGCAGGCCAAAGAGGTCGAGGGCAAAGAGGAGGTCGCGGCCACGGCATCGATCTCCGCCGGCGATCCGGCGATCGGCTCATTGATCGCCGAGGCCATGGACAAGGTGGGCAACGAGGGTGTCATCACCGTCGAAGAGTCCAACACGTTCGGCCTGGAACTGGAGCTGACCGAAGGGATGCGCTTCGACAAGGGCTACCTGTCGATGTACTTCCAGACCGATCCTGAACGGCAGGAGGCCGTCCTCGAGGATCCGTACATCCTGCTGGTCGAGTCGAAAGTCAGCTCGGTCAAGGACCTGCTGCCGGTGCTGGAGAAGGTCGCCCAGGCGTCCAAGCCGCTGGTGATCATCGCCGAGGACGTCGACGGCGAAGCCCTGGCGTTGCTGGTGGTCAACAAGGTGCGCGGCACCATCAAGTCGGTCGCCGTCAAGGCGCCTGGTTTCGGTGATCGCCGCAAGGCGACCCTGCAGGACATGGCCGTGCTGACCGGCGCGACTGTGATCTCTGAGACGGTGGGCCTGAAGCTGGAGAACGCGACCCTCGACGAGTTGGGCTCCGCCCGCAAGGTCGTGGTGACGAAGGACGAGACGACAATCGTCGACGGTGGCGGCGACGCCGCCGAGATCGCGGGCCGGGTCAACCAGATCCGGGCTGAGATCGAGACCACGGACTCGGACTACGACCGCGAGAAGCTGCAAGAGCGGCTCGCCAAGCTGGCCGGCGGCGTCGCCGTCATCAAGGCGGGCGCGGCCACCGAGGTCGAGCTGAAGGAGCGCAAGCATCGCATCGAGGACGCGGTGCGCAACGCCAAAGCGGCGGTCGAGGAGGGCATCGTCGCGGGCGGCGGTGTGGCTCTGCTCCAGGCTGGGCGGGAAGCCTTCGCCGACCTGGACCTGACCGGTGACGAGGCGATCGGCGCGAACATCGTCAAGGTGGCGCTGTCCGCTCCGCTCAAGCAGATCGCCATCAACGCCGGCTTCGAGGGCGGCGTGGTGGCTGAGCGGGTCAGCAACCTGGCGCCAGGCCAGGGCCTCAACGCCGAGACGGGCGAATATGAGGACCTCATGGCCGCTGGCATCAGCGACCCGGTGAAGGTGACCCGGTCTGCTCTCCAGAACGCGGCGTCGATCGCCGGCTTGTTCCTCACGACGGAGGCGGTCGTGGCGGACAAGCCGGAGAAGCCCGCGCCGGCTAGCCCGGAGGGCGGCATGGGCGGCATGGATTACTGATCCACCGTTCCGGACCAGCGTTCGGCCGGACAACGCCGGGGACAGCGATTTCCTTGTCGCCACCCCGGCGCTTGTCCGGCCGACTGCTCTTAACGGCCGCTAGGCGGGTCCGCGAGGCTGCGCGGATTAGGTAAAAGCGCTAGTTTTGAACCATGGATTCCGCATCCAGAGCCATACGAGTGGGAATCGTCGAGGACGAGGACCTGCTTAGATCGATGGTCGCAGACCTCACCGCCAGCCATCCCGGTCTGGTCCTTGTGGGCGCCGCTTCGGGCGCCGTCGAGGCGAAGTCGATGTTCCCGCCCGGATCAATCGATCTGGTGTTGATGGATGTGGCGCTGGGTGACGGGAACGGCGTGGCTTTGGGCGTCTCGATGCAAAGGGCGGACCCGAAGCTGGTGGTGATGCTGCTCTCGAGCCACGATGTGATGGACCTGGTGGTCTCGATCGGCGCCAACGTGCCGAGGCCCTGGTCGTATTTGTCTAAACGGTCGTCGGTGACCCGGCAGGTGTTGTTCCGTTCGATTGAGGCGGCGGCGCGAGGCGAGGTGATCCTCGACCCAGAGTTGGCCGAGCGGTCGACGCCGCGAGAGGGCACTGCGGTCAGCCGATTGTCGAGCGCGCAGATGCAGGTGCTGCGCCTGGTGGCGCAGGGCTTTTCCAACGCCACCGCCGCTGAGTTGTTGGGTTTGTCGCGCAGATCGGTTGAGAACCACCTCCAGACGATCTATCGGGTCTTGGGCATCACCTCGCACGACGCCTCGCCGCGGGTGGCCGCGGTGCTCCAGTTCTTGCAGCAGACCGCGCGGAAGTAGGTCGCCTTGCCGCGCGGATCGCGTTCGCCGGAGCGGTTGAGCGAGCGTTGGCTGTATCTGAGCTTCGTGGTGCCCCTGATCCTGGTCATCTCGGTGAACTTGGTCCTCCAGTGGTTCGTGGTGTGGGGTTGGGCCAACACCCCGTGGCAGACGTTCCCGTTCACCAGCGCCAACTTGGTCGGCATGTGGTGTTTCGGACTGGTGCCGCCGTTGGCGGGGGCGGCGGCGGTGCTGCCGTTCTATCCCGCCGGCGACTCGACCGCTCTGCGGGTGGTGGTGGCAGCGGCCTGTTCGATTATGGCCGCCGCGTTGCGTTTCGGCGCGGAGTATGCGATCTGGGGGCCGGCGGTTGTGCTGGGCCCGGTATACGTCGAGGTCGCTTTGGCGATGGTGTTGCCCTTCTCCTGCATCATGGTTTCGATGCAGATGGCGAGGTCGCAGGTGCGATCGGTGCGCGCGGAACGCCGGCTCGCCGAACTGGAGTTCCGGGCGGTCCAAGCTGCGCTGGAGCGGGAGAACGCCGAGCTGCGGGTGCGCCGTGAGGTCTCCGCCGTGCTCCACGACCGGATCCAGCAACGCTTGGTCTATGCGGCGGCCCGTTTGCACTCGGAGGTGCTGCCGCTCGCGGAGGAGAACGACGACAGGGTCGCGGTGGCGATCCTGCAAGACGTGATCGCTGACATCGACCGGCTGCGCGAAGACGACGTCAGGTCCCTTTCGCATTCGCTGTTCCCGCCCGGCGCGGACCTGGGATTGCATCAGGCGATCGCGTTGGCGTTGGCGGAGGTCCCCGCGAGCGTCAGGGTCGAGTTCTCCTCGAGCGCCGAGGTTCAAGCGTTCGACGCGATCACGGACCCACGGTGGGACGTCAGCCGCCGCGCCGTTTTCGCGGAGGTCCTCGGGGAGGCGATCACGAACGCGTTGAAACACGGCCAAGCGACGGCGGTCCAAGTGGACCTGCGGCTGGATGGCGCGGGCGCCGAGACGGCCGTCGTCAAGACGGTGACCAACGACGGCGTCCCGGCGCCGGCGGACCCCCCATTGTCTGGTTTGGCGAGCCCTGCCACACGGGCGCAATTGCGGGGCGGCGGGTTGAGTCTCGGTCGCGACGAGAACGGACGCACCCGTTTGACCGTTTGGCTCCCGACCGCCGTCAGCGGCTGAACAACGCCATGTTCGCTTGTTCGACTTCCGCATAGCTTTGTCCCGCGGCGATCAGCGCCCGGCTGAGGGACGCCAGAGCTTCTTCGACGACGCGTTCGGCGCCCCGCCACTGTTCGATAGCCCCGTTGAAGGCCGTCGCCGCGGCGCCTGTCCACACGCTGGCGAGTTCGGCGCACCGGCCGTTCAAGGTGGCGATCTCGCCCTGGATCGCGGCGATCGAAGCGTTCGCGGCGCTCGCTGTGGTGGCCAAGGTCTCTGAATTGACTTGAAAAACGCTCATGGTTCCTCCTCGGTTCCAAAGGGCCGCGCCCTGCGGCCTCGCCAGCAACCTATGGCGCGCGGCGCGGCGGGCGCCGTGAGAAAACCCAGGGCTGTGGACGGCCGCTCGCCGCGCTAACGGCGTGCGCCCGCGCGGACGACGGCGGCAGCGGCGTCGATCCCGCGCCTGACGGATGGGCCGGGCGCGCGCGGCACAGGCGGAGAGCTGGGCGCGGGGCCGTCCGGCGCCGTGATCGCGGAGAGTTCCCTGAGACAGCGCGCCAGCTCCGCCTCGACGTTGTTCCGAGCGGGAGACTCCCAGGCGGCGGTCGCCGAGGTCAAGAACAGCCGATCCCGGGCGAGCCAACGACGCAGCACGGTTATGCGAGTTCGAAGGATCAAATCCAGCGGCGCGTCTGCGCATTCCTCGCGGATGGCCGCCGCATAGGAGCGGTAAGTTCTCGGATCGGCGGCCAAGATCGAACGCTCGGCGTCGCACAGCACGGCGAGGTCGGGACTCTTTATCTCCTTGGGCCGCGAGCCGAGGGCGGCCACCAGATCGTGGACGTGGGCGGCTTTGGCCTCAGCCAAGCCGAGGTGCGTGAGTTGGCCCAGCGCGAGTTCGGCGGACCGCGCCTCGTCCTCGCCCCAAGTGTGGCGGCCCAAGTCGGCCAGATCCGTGGACAACACCGCGCCGTGGTAGAACGCCGCGAGCCGGACCAGGCACGGGCAGGAGGCTTCCTGGGCGAGTTCGTCGAGCTTCTCCAGGACCGCGATCAGGTGGCCCACCCCGTGGAACACGCGCGCCGGGTTCTCCCACCGCCCCAACAGCTTGGCGCCCAGCCGCGCGGTCTCCTCCGCGGTGGCCGGGGCGCCCGCCTCGGCCAGGGTGCGCGACCACACCTCGCGCAACCATGCTGGGCTCTCGGTTCCAGCCACGAATCAGGGCACCTCGCGTCGCTCGGTCGGGTCTCCGACAACACGCCCTTGCCAAAGAGTTGGCAAAGACGGTGTTAGGGACGGGCCATGTTTCAAGCCTGCGGCAATAGTATCCCTTGGCCCGGCGGCGGAGCCGCGTCAGCCTCGGGGTGCGGCCATGGGCGTTCGACGGCCGGCGCGCCCGCTGGCAGCAGCACACGGAAGGTGGCGCCGCCGCCGGCCGTCTCGTCGACCTGGACCACACCCCCGTGCGCCGCCACCAGCCCCGCCACAATGGCGAGGCCCAGCCCAGTGCCTCCCGAATCCCGCGAACGCGAGCCGTCCAGCCGGAAGAACCGGTCGAACACCTTGTCGCGTTTGTCTGGGGGGATCCCCGGCCCGTGGTCTCGGACCTCGAGCACCGCAGGGCCGCCGGGTATGCTCCCCACCGCCAGCTCGATGGGACTGGTGGGAGGCGTGTGCTGGAGCGCGTTCGCCATCAGGTTGGTGGCGACCCGGCGCAGCGCCGCCTCGTCGCCCACGACCACCGGAGCCTGGCCGGGCGGCCCCATGTGACCGAGCCGGTCGGGATCGGCCACTGGGCCGAGCGTGTCCTGGATGCCGACCAAGGCGAGCGGCCGGTCCGGCGCGATCGCCGCCGCGTCCGCCAACGCGTCACCCGCGATCACCAGCAGGTCGACATCTCGCCGGGCGAGGGGCCGTGACTCGTCGAGTCGGGCGAGCGTGAGCAGGTCGGACACCAAGAGCCCCATCCGCGTGGCCTCCGCCTCGACGCGGAGCATCGCCGCGCTCAAAGCGGAGGCGTCGGCGAGCCCCCCGATGCGGTACAGCTCGGCGTAGCCGCGAATGGCCGCGAGCGGGGTGCGCAGCTCGTGCGACGCGTCCGAGACGAACGACCGCATCCGCGCCTCCGACGCCCGCCTGGTGGCGAACGCCACCTCGATCTGCGCGAGCATCGCGTTCAGCGATTCCGTCAACTGGCCCACTTCGGTGCCCGGCTGAGCTGGGGGGATGCGGGTGCTCAGGTCGCCGGCGGCGATATTGGCGGCCGCCGCCTCGACGCTTCGCAGCGGGCGCAGCGACCTTTGCACCATGAAATACCCCGTCGCGGTGGCGAGGATAACAGCCGCGACGGTCATCCACACCACCATCATTGTCATGGCCCGGGTGGTCGCCAGGACGGAGTCGAACGGCAACGCCAGCACCACGGCCGCGCCCGGTGACCCGACCCTGGCGACCGCACGCCACACGCCGCCGCCCGATGCCGCGTTCACCGTGAACGCGTCGCCCGCCAAGTCGGTCGCCTGTTGTGTGGTGAAGCTCTCGAGCGCGGGCAGGGCGGAACGGTCCTCGTCCCGGGGGACGGCGACCCAGGAGATGGCGCCGTCGCGCCCGAAGACCATCAGCACATAGTCGGAAGGGCCGGAGATGACCGCGTCGAGCCGCGCTGGAGCGGACAGCGTGGCCAACGTGGTCTGGAGTTGCCGGTCGATCTCCTGAGTGAGGCGGACCCGCAGCGCGATGGTGAGCCACGTGCCGGCGAGGCACAGGCTCACCGCCATCAGCGCGCCGATGATCGCGGACAACTTGACGGACAGCGGGCGTCCCCGCCGCGGCGCGCGGCCTGGGGTCACGAAGCGGCGCGGCGCGGCGCCTTGAGCATGTAACCCACGCCGCGGCGCGTCAGGATCAGGGGATCCAGTTCGCGCCCTTCCGGCCGCACGTCGAGCTTGCGCCGCAGATAGGAGATGTAGCTTTCGACTATCCCGCCGTCGCCGATCCAGCCGTAGTCCCAGACGTGGTCCAGGATCTGGTTCTTCGACAGCACACGCCCGGCGTTGGCCATGAGATACCGCAGCAGCTTGAACTCGGTCGGCGAGAGGTCGATCTCGACGCCGGCGCGGTACACCTCGTGGGAGTCTTGGTCGAGTTCGAGGTCGGCGACGCGCAGCACCGCGGCGTCGCCTTCGACGGCGGCCTTGGTGCGCCGTAGCACCGCTTTGATCCGGGCGACCACCTCTTCCAGGCTGAACGGTTTGGTGACGTAGTCGTCCCCGCCGATGGTCAGGCCGTGGATTTTGTCGTCGAGCGCGTCGCGCGCTGTCAGGAACAGGACTGGGATGTGGTCGGCCCGGTCGCGGAGGCGACGGGCCACGGTGAAGCCGTCCATGTCGGGCAGCATCACGTCGAGGACGATCAGGTCGGGCCGGTCGTCCATGGCTGCGGCCACGGCCTGGCCGCCTGTGGCGGCGGTGGTCACGGCGAAGCCGGCGAATTTGAGAGAGGTGGCTAGGAGTTCACGGATGCTCGGTTCGTCGTCGACGACTAGGAGCTTGGCTAAGGGAGTAGAAGACATATGGTGATTGTCGACGCTGAACCTGCAAGGACCCTGTGAACGCATCGACAAGACTGTCAAGACGCGTGGCGACGCCGTCCAACGGGTGGCGCGGCGGCCGGTTCGGGCCGTCCAGGCGGGGTCGTTCAGCGGAAGGCGGGCGCGCGACGCGCGGCCGAACGGGTAGCCTGGAACAGCTATTGTGCCAACATCAATTCTTGGGGAGGTCGCCGTGCCCACCGGCAAGATCAGGTTCTTCGACGAGGGCCGCGGCTTCGGTTTCATCACGGCCGAGGACGGCGGCGACGTGTTCTTGCACGCCTCAGCGCTGCCCGCCGGGATTGATCCGCCCCGCCCCGGCTCCCGGGTGGAATACGACGTGGCGGAGACCAAACGTGGCCCGTCCGCCCTGCGCGTCCAGATCCTCTCGACGCCGGCATCGGTCGCCAAAGCCCACCGCAAGAAGCCGGAGGACATGGTGGTGATCATCGAGGATGTGATCAAACTTCTCGACGACACGTCCAACACGTTCCGGCGCGGCCGCTACCCAGACCGCCGGTCCGCCGGCAAAGTCGCGTCCGTGCTCCGGGCCGTCGCGGCGGACATCGAAGCGTGATGTCGAGCCACGCCCCGGTGGGGGAACGCGGCGTCCGGCCGCGGTCGCGCACGTTGAAGCCCGACGCCTACCTCGCCTCGCCGGAGTCCCAATCAAAGGCCCGCGCCGCGCTCGCGGAGATCACCTCGCCCGAGGCTGTCGGCGAATACCTCGGCCTCGAGATGGAAGCGGACCGCGTCGGCACGTTGCGCTTCGCCAGCAGGTCGCCCGGCTATGTCGGATGGTTCTGGGCTGTGACGATGGCCCGCGTGCCGCGCGGGCGCCACGCCACCGTCTCCGAGACCGAGTTGCTGCCGGGCGAAGGAGCGCTGCTCTCGCCCTCGTGGGTGCCGTGGGCGGATCGCCTCCAACCAGGCGACCTCGGCCCAGGCGACACGTTGCCGCGCATCCTGGACGACCCGCGTTTGGAGCCCGGCTACGCCGCCACCGGGGAGGACGACGCCGACCACCTCGCCATCTGGGAGCTCGGCCTCGGGCGGCCGCGCGTCCTGTCGCCCGAAGGCCGCCGGGAGGCGGCGACCCGCTGGTACGAGGGCGCCGCCGGCCCCACCGCCGCGGACGCGCGGCGGTCCGCCGCCAAGTGCTCGACCTGCGGCTTCGTCGCGCGTTTGGGCGGGTCGTGGCGCACGCTGTTCGGCGTCTGCGCCAACCAGTGGTCGCCGCGCGACGGTTCGGTCGTCTCCTACGACCACGGTTGCGGCGCGCACTCGGAGAGCGACGTCGCCCGCGCCAGCGCGCAGTGGCCCGCCAACAACCCGGTGGTCGACGATTCGCGCATCGTCCCGTTCGACATGGGCCGCCGGGACGATGCCGACCGGTTGGGCGGGTTCGGCGAGGCGCCCCCGGCTGCTTGACGCCGAGCCCGCGGCGGGGCCGCTACGCCGCAGGCGGCGCCTTTGGCGCCTCTTCGGGACCACGCGTTCGCCAAGAGTGCTTGGTGTAGACCACGCCGACCACGCCGAGCGCCACGCCGGCCGCGCACACCGCGAGCCACACTCGCGCCCGGTAGACGCCCATCAGGTCGAGCGTGGCCAACAGAGCTAAAGCGGCCAGCCAAAGCCCCGTCCCCACCCCGAACAGCAGCGGGTGGTTGACTGTGACCTGCGGCGGAGTGGTCGGTTGCTGGGGCATGCTCCCAGCGTAACAACGGCGCGCTCGGCCGGGACTCTTCACGGGCCGGGCACAACCCTTCCACATTGTGGACACTAGTTCCGCGGCGCCACTGGCCACTGGGAGAATTCCCCCGTGGCAGCACCAGCGTCTTCTAAGTCCCAAGCCCCGCAGCGGGGTCCCATCGACCGGTTCTTCAAGATCACAGAGCGTGGCTCGACCATCGGCCGCGAGGTCCGCGGCGGTTTGGTCACCTTCTTCGCGATGAGCTACATCGTGGTCCTCAACCCGCTGATCCTCAGCACGGCGCCGTCAGCTGCTGGAACGTTCATCGGCGGTGGCGCGCAGGCCAATCAGCCGAGCGTGGCGGCCGGCACGGCGCTCATCGCGGGGATCATGACGATCGTGATGGGTTTGGTGGCCAACTACCCCATGGCGATCGCGGCCGGTCTAGGCATCAACTCGGTCGTCGCGTTCACCGTGGCCCAAGCTGGTGACGCGAGCTACGCCGACGCGATGGGCGTCGTGGTGCTGGAGGGCGTCTTCATCCTCATCCTGGTGCTCACAGGATTCCGGGTGGCTGTGTTCCGCGCGGTGCCGAGCCAGCTGAAGGTCGCCATATCCGTCGGGATCGGACTGTTCATCGCCCTGATCGGGCTGTGGGACGCGCGGTTCGTCACCGCCGCGGCCGCCACGCCCCTCCAACTCGGCTCCAGCGGGTCGCTGCGGACCTGGCCCGTGGCGGTCTTCGTGTTCGGGTTGTTGCTCGCCATAGTGCTGATGGTGCGCAAAGTCAAAGGGGCGCTGCTCATCGCGATCGTCGGCTCGACTGTGCTGGCCGTGATCGTGGAGGCGATCGGCAAACTCGGATCCTTCGGCGCGGACAACGTGGGTGGCTGGAACCTGAATGTGCCCAGCTTCGACGGCGGGTTCTCCCTCCCGGACTTCTCTATCTTGGGGCAGTTCTCGATCCTCGGCGCCCTGCAACACCTCGGGCCGCTGACGCTGGTCCTGATGGTGTTCTCGCTGATGCTCGCGGACTTCTTCGACACCATGGGCACAATGGTGGCGATCGGCGCCGAAGGCAAACTGCTCGACAAGGACGGCAACCCGCCGAAGACGCAGCAGATCCTGATAGTCGACTCGGCCGCGGCGATCGCGGGCGGCATGGGCGGGGTCTCGTCGAACACGGCCTACATCGAATCCGCCGCCGGGGTCGGCGACGGCGCGCGGACCGGTTTCGCGAACATCGTGACCGGCGGCTGTTTCCTGCTCGCCACGTTCCTCAGCCCATTGGTCGAGATGGTGCCTTATGAGGCTGCCACACCCGCCCTCGTCGTCGTCGGATTCTTGATGATGATGCAAGTCAGCGGAATCAGTTGGAACGACTACGAGATCGCGATTCCCGCCTTCTTGACGATCATCTTGATGCCGTTCGCCTACTCGATCACTGTCGGGATCGGCGCCGGGTTCATCTCATATGTGGTGATCAAGTTGGCGAAGGGCAAGGCCAAGGCTGTCCACCCGCTGATGTGGGTGGCCTCCGCGCTGTTCGTCATCTACTTCATGTTTGAGCCGATCAGGGCGCTGCTCGGATGATTTCGACGGCGCGGGGCCCGGGGCGGGTCTAGTGGGTCGTCGCCCGACCCGTCTCCTCGCCGACATCACCCCGCTCCGCGAGTCCCCCGAATTCCGGCGCCTGTGGATGGGTCAGGCGTGCGCCAATGTCGGGGCGATGCTGACGACCACCGCCGTCAGCCTCCAGATCTACCAAATGACCGAGTCCTCGCTCGCGGTGGGTTTGCTCGGAGGCTTCGCCTTGGCGCCGGTGGTGGTGATGGGGCTTTACGGCGGGAGCCTCGCGGACGCGCACGATCGACGCACGGTGGCGTTGACGGCATCGTGCGTCATGTGGTTGGCCACTTTCGGGATAGTGCTCCAAGCGTATTTCGAGGCGAACTCCGTGTGGCTGTTGTACGCGTTGGTGGCGACGCAAGCGGGGGCGACATCCGTCTCGTCGCCGGCGCGATCGGCGATCATCCCCCGACTGGTGCCGCCGGAGCAACTGCCCGCGGCGAACGCGCTCGGGACGATGACGTTCTCGTTCGCGGTCCTTTGCGGTCCTCTCGCGGGATCGGCCCTCGTGGCGACCGTCGGTTACGGACCGACCTACCTGATCGACGCGGTGACGTTCACTGCCGCCCTTTACGCTTTGTTGCGTCTGCCGCCGATGCCGCCTTCATCGACCGATGTCGCGCCGCCCGCCCGGGGATGGCGTTCCGTCAGCGAAGGCCTGAAATTCCTCGCGGTCCGGCGCAACCTGTTGATGACGTTCTTGACCGATATGTGCGCGATGGTCTTCGCCATGCCGCGGGCGGCGTTCCCCGCGATCGCCGCGGTGATCCTCGGCGGGGGAGAGCTCACCGTCGGCGTGCTGTCCGCGTGTCTGGCGTTCGGCACGATCGTGGCGATGGTGCTGTCCGGGCCCGTGGGGCGCGTGCGGCGGCAAGGGCTGGGGGTGGTGCTCGCGGTGGCGTTGTGGGGGCTGGCGATCGCCGCCTGCGGGCTCGTGTTGGTGTTGGCTGGGCGCGCCGAGCCGTCCGCTGTGGTCTGGTGGGCCCTCATCGGGGCCGGCGCCGCTCTGGCGGTCGCGGGCGCGGCGGACGCCGTGTCGGCCGTCTTCCGCGGGACGATCCTCCAATCAGCCACCCCGGACCACTTGCGGGGGCGGCTCCAGGGCGTGTTCATCGTGGTGGTGACGGGCGGCCCAAGGCTGGGAGACATGACCACAGGTGTCGCCTCCGATTGGCTGGGCGAGGGTTGGGCGGTGCTGATCGGCGGGCTGGCCTGCGCGACCGCTGTCATGTTCCTGGCGCGGTGGCATCGGCCGTTCTTGGTTTATGACGCTTCACACCCGGAGCCGTGAGCCCTCGCCGGTTCTCAGTTCCGCGGGCGTCGCGCGGGAAACCCAGCGGTGGGCTGTTGGCGCCGGGTACTCTAGGAGCCTGGGCGGATTCGAGCGAGTCGGCGGAGCGAACTCGGAAGGGAGGGAGCGCGAACAAGTGAGCGACCTGATCGACACCACTGAGATGTATCTCAGGACCATCTACGAATTGGAGGAGGAAGGGCTCACACCTTTGCGCGCCCGGATCGCGGAGCGGATCGGCCACTCCGGGCCCACAGTCTCCCAGACCGTCGCCCGGATGGAACGCGACGGCTTGGTGGTGGTCGAGGAAGACCGCCACCTGAGTTTGACAATCGAAGGCCAGGCGAAAGCGATGCGCGTGATGCGCAAACACCGCCTGGCGGAGCGGCTGTTGACGGACGTGATCGGCCTGGAATGGTCGCGGGTGCATGATGAGGCGTGCCGCTGGGAACATGTCATGAGCGAGCAGGTCGAGCGCCGTCTGGTCGAGATCCTGGACCATCCGGCGGTTTCGCCGTACGGCAACCCGATACCTGGTCTGGACGAGTTAGGTGACGACCAGCCGGACGCCGCGTTCTTGGACGGCGTGGCGCGGCTGACAGATGTCGTGGACCAGGCCGCGGCGGGTCGGTGCACCGTGGTGCGCCTCGGCGAACACTTGCAGACTTTGATCCCTCTGATGGCGCGCATCGAGGCGGCGGGCGCCCTGCCGGGCGCCGTGGTCACCGCGGAGCGCGTCCCGCCCGCGGGGGTGCGGATCGTCGCAGACGGGGGCGCCCCGCTGACGCTCGAACACGACGCGGCGCGGCACATCTTCGTGGCGCGCTGAGCCGCCCCAGGGCGGGGTGTCTCACTTGCCGCCGCCTTGGAAGATACGTCGCCAATCCGACTCGGTGGCTTTCTCAAAAGCGGCGCGGCAGGCGTCTTCGCCTTCAATGGTCTGGGTCTGGCTCATGCAGCGTTGGTATTCCCACTGCTCCTGCCAAGTGGTGGCCAACGGGATGCAATAGAAGGCGAACATCGCGAGCAATACCAGGCCCAGCGCCAGATAAGTCACGGCGCCGCGCGCCAACGGCGTGCGGCGGGCCAGGCGGATGCCGCGAATCGCTGTCACGACCGCGATCACCATGGCGACCAACCCGACGGCCGGCCAAGGCAACCCCAGGGTCAGCGTGATCATGGCGAGCAACGCCAGGGCGCCGAAACCCAACATGAACCCGTTGACGCGCACCAGTTCGCGCTTCTTCTCGGGGCTGAGGGCCTTGAGCGCGCGTTGCGTCTCCTCGCGCCGGGCCGCTCGGGTGCTGTCGGCGCGCCGGCGCGCCTCGTCCTTGGACGCCCGCCCGCGGCCGCCTTTCTTGGGCGGCGGGGCGTTGGTGAGGTCAGGAGGCTGCGGAGCTTGTTCGGACACGCGACCATTGTCCACCGTGAGGCGGCGGTTGGCCCAATGCCGGATAGGCTGGCGCGGTGACCTATCGGGTGGTGATCCTCGCGTCTGGCTCTGGCACCCTCGCGGAGGCCCTGATCCGCGCCGCCGCTGAGCCTGGGTACCCGGCGCGGGTGGCGGCGCTCGGCGTGGACCGCCCGGCGCGGGCGCGGGAGGTGGCGCGCGGGCACGGCATCGCCACCTTCAGCGTGCTGCCCGCCGATTTCCCGACGCGCGCGGCTTGGGACGCGGGCCTTGCCGCCGCCGTCGCCGCCTTCACGCCCGACCTGGTGGTCTCGGCCGGTTTCATGCGCATCTTGGGCGCGCCCTTCCTCGCGCGTTTCGGGGACCGGACCGTCAACACGCACCCCGCGTTGCTGCCCGCGTTCCCTGGGGCCCACGCTGTGCGCGACGCGTTGGCGGCTGGGGTCGCTGAGACCGGCTGCACCGTCCACAAGGTGGACGATGGCGTCGACACCGGCCCCGTGATCGACCAGCGACGCGTCGCGGTGCTCCCAGGCGACACTGAAGAATCGCTGCATGAGCGCATCAAAGTCCAAGAACGCGACATGCTGATCGCGACCGTCGCCATTCTCGCCAAAGGCGAACTCAAACTCCCGTGACGGGCCCGGCCTGGTTCTTCGAGGGCGCAGCCGTCACACGGCGTCATCTAACCGTTGAATCAGAAAATCGGCCGAGTACAAGACCAGGGATTCGCCGTCCAACAACGTCACGTCGGCGCTGGCCGGGTCGTCAACCCCCCTGTAATCCAAGAAGGTGCTGGACGTCTTGCGTTCAAAATAACCCTCATCCTCGCGCGGGTCGCGTCCCACGGTGAAAAAGCTGATCGTGCCATAGGGCGCGGTGATCCGGTAAAGCCCGGGTTCGATGTCGACTCCCACCGTCCACTCTCCCAGACCGAGTTGGTCTGGGCCGCCTTCGAGCGGTTCGGCGGGCGTCAACCTGATCGAGGCGTCGGCCACCTCGATGGTGCACGTGCGCGGGAGTGTCAGAGTCGCCACATCATTCGTCTGGGTCCAATTCACCCAGCCGACGATTCCAGCCCAGCCCAGCGGCCCCGGAGAAAGCCAATACGGCTTCACGACGATCCAGGCGGAGGCTTCGGCGTCGACCGGTTCGATGACGTACCGTCCGGGTTCAAAGTCGATTCCGGCCACGTGGTCGCCGGTCTGAAGGATCGTCACCTCGGCTGACTCGTTGTCCCTGGTGGCGAGCCACTCCTTGAGAGTCAAAGGCTCCATCTCCAGGTAGGTGTCCTCCGGCCAGGCCTGTTCGTCGCTGGCGGCGCCGTCCGGAGCCCATTCGACGAAGCGGGTGACGCCAAGAAGCGCCAACGCGAAGAGGCACACAGCGACAACGGCGCGTTTCGCGGCCGAACTCTTGGGCCGGCTGGCTGGTGGCCTGGTCGGTCGATTGGCCGCTCGGTTGGCCGCTCGATTGGTCGGGCTCAGCGTGGAACGCGTTATCTGGCCGCCGATCTGCTGGGCGGACGCGCCGCCGCTGGCGGTCCGTGACGCCTGCTTCGGGCGCGAGCGGACACGGGCGCCGCTCGCCCCTCGGCGAGCCCGGCTGGAGTTTCCCCAGTCGGCGATCGCGACCGGGTTCACAGGCTGCGTGGCGCCGCTAGTCGAAGTGGGGCGCGCCGGTTTGAGACCAGTGGCGGCTGGGCTGCGACCCTTGCGCCGAGGCGCGGCCGGCGCCACCACCGCCGCTGTGCCCGCCGGCGCGGGCGCCGCGAGCGGCGCGCCCGGGCTGGAGAACGAGGCCAGCGGGAACGGTTGGCCCGCCACGCGTGGGAAGGGCGCGCTCGGGCCGAGTGGCGCATAAGGCAAGCGCGAATGAGTCGGCATCAGCGGCCTCCGGGGGTTCGGTCGAAGAACGCGGCGCCGCGCCAGCCGGCGCGACCGCGAACCTGAACCCAGCCTATCGCGCGCTTTCGACCGGCGCCCGCGCACAGGCGGGCCCCAGGCCGCCGCGCCCGGCTAGGATGGCTTCGGCCGCGCCGCGACTGGCGAACCCAGGTGGAGCACCACGGGGGAGCGGCGCCGCCGCGAACCGATCCGTCCATCGCTCGCCTGGGT
>JAITLE010000187.1 GCA_031278075.1 Bifidobacteriaceae bacterium
CCCGGGCCAATTCCCCAATTGCGGACACCGCCCCCCGACCCGCCGCCCGGGCCCGAAACGAGGGCTCTCCACCCGCGACGCGTTGACCAGCACAAACACGGACACAGTGGGCGACGCCGCCCAGCCACGGCCGGCGCAGCCCCTAGCGGCTTGTCCGCAAGTGCCCAAAACAAGCCAGATCCGGTCCTTTTGGACAATTGCGGACAGCACCCGCACGCCCGCCGCGGCGGCGGCGCAGTTGGCGAGGTGGTTCTCAGGCCGAGCGGACCTGAGCCTGGGCCTTGCCCAGGACGCGGGCGCCGTCGAGGGTGACGTCAAAGTTGATGGTCGTGCAGCCGTCCCTCAGCGCGGCGATGTGTCCGGACGCGACTAGGCGGGCCACGCCCGCATCAGGCACGGGGACCGGGCGAGCGAACCGAACCGCGAATTCGACGACTGCGCCCGGGTCACCTGCCCAGTTCACCGCTAGCTGACTGACGCGCCCCATGGTGAGCATGCCGTGCGCGATGACGCCGGGCAAGCCAGCTTGACGCGCAGCCGCCTCAGACCAGTGGATCGGGTTGAAATCACCCGAGGCCCCCGCGTAGCGGACGAGATCTTCCCTGGTCAAAGGGATCTCGACAGCATCCAGCGCTTGCCTCGGCGCGACCGCGGTTTCCGGGCGGGCAGCGTCCGCGGGGGCGGCCCCGGGCTGGGAGGGCTCAGTTTGGGCGGGGCCGAGGCCCAGGGCTGGGGCGGCGGGGGTGGCCACTGCCAGGGTGGGGCGAGCGGCGGCCGCGGCGGGCATGGCGGCAGCCACGGTGGGGACGGTGGCGGCCGCGGTGGCGCGGGCGGGGGTGGCCACTGCCGGGGTGGGGCCGGTGGCGCGGACGGGGGTGGCCACTGCCGGGGTGGGGCCGGTGGCGAGGGCGGAGCCGGGTGCGGTCGGCGTGGCAGCTGTGGACGGAGCGGGGTCAGTTGGGGGGAGGCGGATGGCGAGCGTTGAGGTGAGGTCGGCTACTGGGAGGCGGTCGGCATCGTGCAAGTGGACTTCTGTTGTCACCATGACGACACCGCGACGATGACGGATGGCGGCCACGTGCAACACCGCCGTCAGCGTGTCGCCAGCAAAGAGCGGGCGGTGGTGGCGGATGGACTCTTCAGCGTGGACGACGCGGCTGAAATCAATCCCGGCGGCCGGGTCAGCGATATATGCGGCCTCCGCGCGCTGCGCGACGACGGCCACGAATGTGGGGGCCGCCACAACATCCGGGTGACCGAGCAGCGCGGCTGCCCTTGGGTCGAAGCAAGCAGGGTGGGTGGCGCCAGTCGCGGCGGCGAACTCGCGGAGCTTCTCGCGGCCGACTTGGTAAGGCTCGGCGGGCGGGTAGACACGCCCGGCGAACGCCGGATCAACCGGCACGCTGGGCTAACGGGTCTCGCGGTGCTCTGTGTGCTTGCGGCAACGGGGGCAGAACTTGGCCAAGGCCATGCGGTCTGGGTTGTTGCGGCGGTTCTTCTTGGTGATGTAGTTCCGTTCCTTGCACACAGTGCAGGCCATCGTGATCTTGGGGCGGACATCAGCCGTCTTGGAGGCCATCGCGCTGCTCCTTCTTCCGTCTAGTGGGTCCCTGGAGGGACGGGTCTAGCCCGTCAACACACCGGGCCGCCGCCATATTCCGCGGCCGGTGGGCCGCCGGGCGCCGCAAAGCGCCGGAGGGAGTCTACCAAGCCGCGGCGGGGAGTTCGCGCGCCAGCGCGCCAGGGTCATCCATGGGAAACCCTGAGGGGAAGCCGGCGCTACCGCTGGAGCGGGAGGAACGGGACCATCGCGGCCGCGAAGGTCTCGAGGTTCAAGCTCTGCACCAGCACCTTGCCGGTTCCGCGGAAGATGTTGACGACACCCTCGCCGGTGCCGATCGAGCCCCAAAAGCCGCTCTGCAGCTCGATCCGATAATCGAGGTCGCGGTCCCACGCCACCACGTGCCGGTTGTCGACCACGAAGCCGTCCGCGCCGTTCAGCGCCACCTCGGTGATGGAGCCGAACGCGTTGACGAGCATCGCCCCTTGGCCACTTGTGGTCATGACGAAGAACCCGCCTTGCCCGCCGAACAACGCCCGCCCCACGCTCTGCCGTTCCATGGTGTACGCGACGGTCTGTTCCATCGCCAAGAACGCGGAATCGTTCAAGCGGTACTGGTTGGTCCCCACGTCAAGCTGCATTATGTTCCCCGGGTACGCCGGCGCGATCGCCACCTCGCCCTGCGCCGCCTGGCACACCAGCTCAGTGATGAACGCCGACTCGCTGGAGACCGCGCTGCGCGCCGCCGCCCGCGCCAGCTTTCCCAGCCCCCGCCCGGACGCATTCAACCTAGCGTTCAGCTCCACTCCGGTGGAGCGGTAGATCATCGAGCCGCGCTGGATCAGCGCCGTCTCGCCCTGAGCCAAGCGCAGACGCGCCACCGGGAACTGCATTTGCGTCTCAATCTCGAATTTCATGTTCTCCCCTTTGGGCCGCGACCACTGCGGTGGTTTCGCCCACCATACTCGCCCAAACGTCTCGGCTGCCCCCCGTTCGCCGTCGCCAGCGCACGATGCCGACCGGTCCCGCCCAGCTCCCGGCCGCAGTCACCGGACCGGCTCGCCGCCCTTCAGCACGGTGCGCTGGGCCGTCCACAGCAGTTCAGGATCACGCCGCAAATCACCCGGGAACACCACCATGTCCGCGGCACACCCCGGCGCCACGGCGCCGATCCGGCCAGACAGACCGAGTATGGCCGCGTTGGTGGCGGTGGCGGCTTCCACGGTGCGCTCGATTCCTTCGACTTCGCACTGGAGCCTGAGACCTTGAAGCTGTTCGTCCTCTAAGTCACCCATCAGGTCGGAGCCGAAGCCGATCCGCACCCCGGCGGCACGCGCCACCCGGATCGCGTTCTTGCCAGCGCCGAGCACCGCGGTGTTCTTAGCTCGACCGACTTCCGTGAGACCGACCTCCGCCCCACGGCGGTCCATCGCGTCGTAGGCGGCCAAAGTCGGCACCAAGAAAGCGCCACGCTCGGCCATCAGCGCGGCAGTGGGCGGGTCTAAGAGGTTGCCGTGTTCGATGCACCGCACCCCATTGGTGACCGAGTGGACGATCGCGCGCGGCGAGTAGGCGTGGGCTGTCACATACGAGCCGCGCCGGTCAGCCTCGTAGGCGGCCGCCGCGATCTCGTCCGGGGAATACTGCGGCGCCTCCAACGGATCGGTCGGCGAGACCACCCCGCCTGAAGTCAGGAGCTTGATGGCATGCGCGCCCTGGCGGAACAATTCCCGGGCACGTCTGCGGATCGCCTCGACGCCATCTACCACGTTGGTGGAACAGCCGCAATACGGCGGGTCGCGGAACAACGGGTTCCGGCCGTCGCCATGCCCGCCGGTTTGAGACAACGCCGGGCCGGTCCACAGGTAGCGCGGCGCCGGGATGACGCCCTCGCGGATGGCTTTGGCCAACCCCGGGTCGCCGCCGGCGACGTCCCGGACCGTGGTGAAGCCGCGCCGCAGCGCCGCTTCGAGCCGACGCGCCGCCTTCAGCGCCACATAGCTGAGCGGCCACTTCTCCATCTCCTCGAGGTTGAGTGAGACGCCGTACGCGTGGCAATGCGCGTCGATCAGACCTGGCGTGACAGAACCACCATCCGCGTCGAGGACGCGCGCGTCCCCGGGCACGGCCACATCCGGGCCGACCGCCACGATGACGTCGTCTTGGATCAGGACCGTCTCCGGGTCTTTGCCCGCCCGGCCCGCTGTCAACACGCGCGCGTTGGTGACCGCCAGGATTCCCATGGTTCTGCTCTCCTAGAGCGGCTGTGCCGCCGATCGTCTCACGCCGAGGCGGCGTCAACCGCACCGCACGCGGAGGAATTAGTCCAAGCTGACAGCGAACAAGGCTAGCGCGCCTTGAAGAATTTGCTGGTGGCCGCCGTTCGCCATCACAGCGCGTCTCCCCCAAACAGCGGCGCCAAGAGGCTGGCAGATCACCAGCCGAGACCGTAGCGGGAGGGGGGATCGAACCCCCGACCTCACGATTATGAGTCGTGCGCTCTAACCGTCTGAGCTACCCCGCCGCTGCGAACCAGTCCGCCAGCAGGCGACCGGTCGAGCCCCGAAAGGGAATCGAACCCTTGACCTTCTCCTTACCATGGAGACGCTCTGCCGACTGAGCTATCGGGGCGGCGCAACCGAGAGTACACGGTCCGGCGCCGGGCTGGCGAATCAGCGAGGGGCTCGCTCGCCGCCCATGGGGCACGTGCCGGCGCCGGGCGCTCGCTGGTGGCGGGTGAGAGATTCGAACTCCCGTAGCGATTCCGCGTCTGATTTACAGTCAGATCCCATTGGCCTCTCGGGCAACCCGCCTAGGCTGTTTACCCGCCGGGGCGGCACAGCGCTAAGCAACGATACTAGCTCGACCGTCAAAGGTCGAAACCAGCGGCATGCCTCAGGTTGAGGCTCGCCTGGTGGAGGCCCTGCCTCGGAGCTTCCAGTTCGCGTGGGACTGGTGGCCGCGGCGCGTGGCACGCCACCACCCTGGAGCGATGCGAGGCGAGTGGTCGAAGGCCTGACCCGCGCCGCCGCGGCCGGGCCCGCCAGCCGAACCCGCATCCCTCAAGCCAAGCGGGGTCGACCAATGAGCAGAGCCGCCAAGCGGACGGCCGAGCGTGGCCTTGGCACGGCATCGTGCGTCGTGCGTCTCGCGTGGTGCGCGGAACCGATCGAATCGCCGCGCGTTCAGGAACTCGAAAGCTTCCCGTGGCGGTGGTGCGCGGGCGGCGCCACGACCGGTCGCCACTCCTCGGCCAAGCGCGCGGTCACCAGATCCGCTAAGGCGTCCAACCAGAGCGGATGGTCGTTCAGGCAGGCGTGACGCACAAACAGCCCGTCTGGCTTCGCCGCGAGGTAGGCCTCGCGGTTCAGCAGGTCGATCTCCTCGAGGGTTTCGAGACAGTCCGCGGCGAACCCCGGACAGGCCACGTCGAGCCGCGCCACGCCCTGGCGGCCCAGGCGCGCCACCGTGTCGATGGTCGCGGGGGTGAGCCACGGCATCGGACCGAACTTCGACTGATACGTCACCAGGCAGTCGCTGGTCCCCACGCCAAGCCGAGCCCTGAGCGCGGCGGCCGTCTGATGGCACTGCTCGCGGTAAGGATCGCCCGCCCGGTCCACCGACTCCGGGATGCCGTGGAAGGACAACAGCATCCGATCGCCGGCGGCGAAGTCAGGCCGGCCGTGGCGGCCCCACGCCTCCTCGGCGCGGGCGGCCAGCGCCTCGATATAGCCCGGGTGAGTCGGATAGGAATGCGCCATCGAATACTCGAGTTGGTGCACAGAGCGCAGCGCGTGACGCGCCACCTCGTCGATCACGCTCGCGACGGTCGGCACCGAATACTGCGGATACAGCGGCACCACCAGCACGCGCCCGATGCCGTCTCGTCGCACCGCGTCGAGCACCTCACGCACGCTCGGGGAACCGTAGCGCATCGCGAAGACCACGCGCGGGGCAGCCCGGTCAGCGGCTGCCAGCCGCTCAGCCACCCCTGCCACCTGCGCCTTCGTGTACACCAGGAGCGGCGAGCCCTCCTCCAACCAGATGCTGCGGTACTTGGCGGCCGCGCGCGATGAGCGGATCGGCAGCACAGCCGCCTCGAGGACGGCGCGCCAAAGCACCGCTGGGAGGTTCACCACGCGCCGGTCGCTGAGGAACTCACGGAGGTAGCGCCGCACCTCACGGGTCGTGGGCGCCTCGGGTGTGCCCAGGTTGACCAGCACAACTGCCGTGCCACTCGCCTTCATCCAAGTGCCTCGCTTCCTTCGCCGAATCCTGGTTGACCACCGGCGCGCGCCGCGCGCCCCGGCCGCGGCGCCCCCCCAGCGCCAATCGCGGCGCCACCGCCCAGCTCCAACGCGAGCCAGCCGAGCAGCGGCCACCACGCCGCCCCGAAGTCACGCATGCGATCAGGACCCAGAGCCCCGCTCCCCAGCGTCACCAATGTGGCCAGCACCACAGCCGCCAACAACCCGGCGGCCAAAGCCGCCCAGCCCGGATGCCACCACGCCTTGGCTGCGCCGCGGAGGCGCCGCTGCGTCGACCAGCCCACAAACCAACCCGCCGCCACCGGCGCCGCGACGGCTAACGCCATCCAGGCCGGCGGCGCCGTGGTAGGCAGGAAGCCGAGCACGGGCAGCGCGGGCTCCGTCCCACCCACGGTGTCGAACGGGGAGAACCACGTCCCCGAGCCCGCCGCGAAACCCGCGCCGCTGAGGTAGGCGACGCCCCAGGCCAACGCGTTCGGGACCAGCAGCACGCAGAGCAAGATCAGCGCCACGCCGCCCACTAAGTCCGTCCCCAGGGATGCGAACAGTTCCCGGAACCGCTCATGACCGCCGATCATCGCCACGACCACAGCCACGGCGGAGGCCGCCACGACCAGCGCGGCGAGCGCCACCGCGCCCTGGAGCACGGTCCGCACCGCTGCGGGCAGGCGCCACGCGTCCTGCCCGGTCCCGCCGATCGGCAGCGGATGCGGCCGGTTGCCCCAAATCAGCCCGATCACAGCCGCCCCGAGCCCGCCGAACAGCGCCGGCCACTGCGCTCCGGCGGCGCCGCCTGCCACCACCCACGCGATGAGCGCCGTGACTGCGCCGAAGCCGGTCACACCGCCGGCCACGAGGGGCCAACCCCGGGCCGATGTCGAATGAGCCAACGCCGCACACGCGAACACGCTGATGAGGGCGATCCCGAGCGGGCTGAGCGTCACGAGAGCCCGGCCCGCGTCTTCGCCCGCATACATCCAGCCGAAGTGCCCCAGCACCCACAGGTCGGCGCCGAAACGCCCCGCGTCCGCCCAGGAGACTCCCGCGTTGCTCGCCATCCCCGCGGTCACAGTGAATGCCGCCACCACGGGCGTCACCACGACGATCCAGCTGAGCAGCGCCGCTTGGACGCCGACGAGCAGACCGGCGACGGTTGGAGCGATCCCGCGCGGCGAGGTCCGCGTCGCAGGCCGCGCGAGCCGCGGAGGCTCCGCCGGCGTCGCAGGCCCGCCCGACTGAGCAGGCCCGCCAGACTGAGCAGGCCGGGCACGCCAGGCAGGAGCGATGGGCCGCGGAGGCTCCGCGGGCGTCGCAGGCCCGCCAGACTGAGCAGGCCGGGCACGCCGCGCAGGAGCGACGGCCCGCGGAGGCTCCGCCGACGTCGCAGGCCCGCCCGACTGCGCAGGCGCAGCAGGCAGCGCGCGCCGCGCAGGCTTCGCGGGCCGCGCAGGCTTCGCAGGAGTGCCGGGAACGATCTGACCCATTGTGCCCACTATGCTGCCAGGTCCGGTTCGCCGCCCGACCGCTCCCGCGCCAGCAAGTCCGCGAACGGCCCCGGCCGACCAGCCAAGTCGGCGTAGGTCCCGCTTTGCACCACCCGGCCCGCGTCCATCACGTGGACGGCGTCCGCGTCGCGGACCGTCGCCAACCGGTGCGCGATCACCAGCACCGTCCGCCCCTCGGCCGCCCGCCTCAACCCAGCCAACACCTCCGCCTCGGCCTCTTGGTCGAGCTGGGATGTCGCCTCGTCCACCACAAGCACCGCGGGTCGCCTCAGCAACGTCCGCGCCAGCGCCAGGCGTTGCCGTTCCCCGCCGGACAGCAGTTCCCCGAGTTCGCCCACGGGCGCGTCCCAGCCCGCCTCTTTCGAGGCGATCACCGCGTCGAGGTGCGCCGCGTGCGCCGCCCAGGCGAGGTCCGCCTCGCTCGCGCCCGGCCGCGCCAACAGCAAGTTCTCGCGGATCGATTGGTTGAACAGGTATGGCCGCTGCGGCGCCACCGCGACCAGCGAGCGCAGCCGCGCCAGCGGCCACGCGTCGAGCCGCCTGCCATCGAGCGTGATCGCTCCCTCGTCCGGGTCCCAGGACCGCGTGAGCAGCGCAGCCAGCGTCGACTTACCCGACCCTGACGCCCCCACGATCGCCGTCACCCGTCCAGCGGCCGCCGTCAGCGACACAGCGGTGAGCGCCGCCGCGCCACGCGCCGCCCCCGGATAGCGGAACGTCACGCCCTCGAACCGCACCTCAGGCGCCCCATCGCCCGATGCCGACCGGGCCGCCCCAGCCCGACCCTCCGACACCAGCGGGTCCCCGCCGCCCAACACCGGCCCAGCCGCACCAGCCCGACCCTCCGACACCAGCGGCCCGCCGCCCAACACCGGCCCAGCCCGATCCTCCTGCTCCTGCGACGGGGCTCCGACGGGCGCCGGGCGGGCGGGCGGACTGGGGCGGTCGGGATCATGCGGAGGAGGCGCGGCCGCGCGGTCCGGGACCAACGGCGGCGTGTCGGTCACCTCGAAGACACGCCGGGCGGAGGCGTACGCCTGCTGGAGGTCGGCGGCGAAGTCCTCCACCGCGATGACAGGCGCGAACGCGCTGACCGTGATGCCGAGCCCGAGGCCGAGCGCGGCGGGTGAGACCCCGGCGGCGGCCAGGACGATCAGCTCGGCGACCGCGGTGGCGGCGATGATCGCGACGTTCAGGCCGCGGCGCAGCGCGATCGTGTCGCCAAGCGAGCGCAGCGCGCGGGACAGCGGCCGGCCGAGCTGGTCGAGGCTCGCCAGGCGGCGTTCCTGGTAGTCGAAGGCGAGGACCTCGCGGACGCCCTGCACCGAGTCGCGGGCATGAGAGGCGAGCGCGCCGCGGGCCGCGCGGATCTGGAGCGACGCCTTGGCCGAGCTGGCGCGGCGGAGAGCCGGCGTGACCAGCCCGACCAGCGCCAGACCGGCGGTCAGAGGCGCCACCGCCCAGGGGCTGACCGCGGTCCCGACGTAGATCACTGTGGCGAGCGGGACGATCACCGCGGTGACAGCGGGCGCGAGGGTGTGCGCGAAGAAGACCTCGACGCGGTCCACATCCTTGGTGACGCGGGCCAGCAAGTCGCCCGTGTCACGACCCTCGACCGCGGCGGGCGCCTGCGGCGCCAACTTGTCGTAGAAGTAGAGTCTTAGCTGCGCCAAGGCACGGAAGGCCACGTAGTGGCCGCAGTACTGCTCCAAGTAGCGGGCCAGCCCTTTGACCAGTGCGAGCGCGACCAGCGCCCAGATGATCTGCGACGTCGGGGCGAGGGTTGTCGGCCGCGGCGTGGCGAGGCCTCCCGCCAGCCAGGCCGCCTGCGCCTCTTGGGCGCCGAGGACCGCCCAGCCCGCCAGGCCGAGGAGCGCTATGCCGGTCGCCAGGCCGATTATCCGGAACAGAATCGACAGCCCAAGCGGTTTGAGGATCGGCCGCGCCAACGAGAGCAGGCGCCGGCGGATGGCCGCCTCCGAGAGCGGCGCAGCCGGATCGGTGGCCGCCGCGGCGCTGGGAGCCGCCGCCGCTAGCGGCGCGGGCGGGCAGTTCGGGGCCGGCGGCGAACCCAGGGCCGACGGCGAACTCGGGGCCGGCGGGGTCATCGGCGGACCTCGACAACACGGTCGGCGCCGGCGA
>JAITLE010000192.1 GCA_031278075.1 Bifidobacteriaceae bacterium
GTGGATCGCTTGCCCGACGGCATCGTGCGAAACCTCCGCCACCTCGAAGGCAGGCTCAACGCCGCGACCAGGCTGACGCCCGGCGCCCCCCGGCCCGCGTGGTCGCCCAACCGGCTCAACGAGCGCTACGTCCCAGCCCTTCGCCTGGCTGAGTTGATCCTGGATTCAATCGGCATGACCACGGCCCAAGGTGACCAGCCAATGGCCTCCTTCGTGGTGAACATGGCCGCCGTCTTCGAGGCCTTCGTCGGCGCTGCCTTGCGCGAGGCATTAGCCACCATGAGCACAGGCCTGACCCAAGAGCAATACCCGACCTACTTGACCTGCGACCAGCGCTTCCCGATCCGCCCCGACGTGGTTCACTTGATCGGCGGCCAGGCCCGAGCCGTTTACGACGCCAAGTACAAGTTGGAAGAAAAGCTCGGCGACCTTTATCAGATGCACGCCTATTGCACCGTCTTGGGCCTCGGCGCCGGTCACCTGGTCTATGCCGACTCCCGCTTCACTGACAGCGGCGCCAACGCCGTGGTGCGCAACGCCGGAATCACCATCCGGATCCACCGCCTCGACGTGGCCGCGCACCCAACCAAGTTGTTGGCCCAAGTCCACGAGATCGCTCAATCGAGCCTGGAAAAAGCGCATGTCTGATGGCCGGACCGGCTGCATGACGGCGCGTTGGCGCAAGTCCGGCGACAAGTCTTGGAAGCCATTGACAGCCCTGGCGTGCCGCCCAGGGCAGGAGACTCCCTACGGCGTCAGTGGCGGGTGATTCAATAGCCGCATGATCCAAACCCTGATTGGTATGACCGGATTGATCCTCGGCGCCCTGATCGGTTTCTTCGTGGGCCGGGCGTGGGCGCGGGCGCAGGGCGGAGACGCCGCGGCCCGGGGCCAAGTCGAGTTCTTGCGGGAACAGAACGCGGACCTCCACCACCGCGCCAGACGCGACGGAGACGTCCTGGCGGCGCTGCTCCCGGTCCAAGAAAAGCTCACGGAGGTGCAACGACAGGTCCAACAGATGGAAGCGGACCGCGCCCAGCAGTACGGCGCGCTCACCGCGCAGTTGCGCCAGACCGCCCAGACGGAGGAATTCCTGCGCAAGCAGACCGCTGATCTGGCCACGGCCTTGCACACCCCTGGCCACCGGGGCGCCTGGGGTGAGCTGACGTTGCGACGAGTGTTGGAGGCGTCGGGGCTCACGCGCTACACCGACTTCGAAGAGCAGAAGACGCTCAGCCTGCCCGGAGGCGCGGAGCGCAGGCTGCGGCCGGACGTGATAGTGCGCCTGCCGGGCGGCGGCAGCCTCGCCATAGACGCGAAGGTTCCGCTGGACAGCTTCATGCGCGCGACCGGCGGCTCACAAGACCCGGGCGGCCGCGACCCCAAGGAATCGCTCCAACAGCACGCCCGCGCCGTCAGGGCGCACGTTGACACGCTCGCGTCAAGGGATTACGCGACGGCGTTGCAGGTCAGCCCCGAGTTCGTGATCATGTTCCTACCCGCGGAACCGCTCTTGATCGAGGCGCTGCGTTGGGACCAAGGCTTGCTCGAGCACGCGCTCGCCAAGGGCGTCGTCCTCGCCACTCCCGCCAACCTGTTGGCCATCCTCAAGACCGTGGCCGTGATCTGGCAGCAGCACACCATCGAAGCGCAGGCCAGCAAGTTGCTTGAAGTCGGCAAGCAGCTATATCAGAGCCTTGGCGTCCTGGGTGGCCACATCACCAAGCTGGGCTCCGCCCTTGAGTCAGCGGTGAAGGGTTACAACGCTTTGGTCAACTCCCTGGAGAACAGGCTGGTCCCGAGGTTGAGGAAGTTGGACGGCTTCGACACATCGAAGCTGAACCTGACCGAGATCGACGGCGACAAGGTGCATGTCCAACCCCTGCGGCGCCCCGAACTGACCGCCGAGCCGCCTAGGTGGTCGCCCGGCTGAAGCACAGCCCAGCGCCCGATGCCGTCCGGTCCCGCCGCGCGCTCCGCCTCCGGTCCGCGCGTCGCCGCTTAGCCTCGGCGGACGGCATCGGCCATCGGCCTGACGGGTCAAGCCAAGATGTGATGCTCGGCGCAACCGGCCGAGCCGCCCGGCGGAATGAATTCGATGACGCAGACTTCCTCGCCGAAACTGCCGTGCACTTGGATGTGCGCCAACGGCACATAGCCGGTGTTGGCGACCGTGTAGGTGATCCAAACGCCCAAACCGGAATTGAGGCGGCCGCCCGAGGGGATCAGCGTGCCGGTGTCGATCACCGCGTCGTGGATGGAGCCATGGTCGGCTGCGGCGCCCGGGTCGGCGTCCCGCCAGGCCTGTATGCGCAGATCAAGCTCCGGGTCGAGGCAATCGCGGAAGTCCGGCAGGGACAGCGCCCGGGAGTACTGCGACGACTCGACCTGGGATCCGGTCTGAGACGCGGGAGCGCCCTGAGTTTGGACACGCACGAAGCCGCTCACGGACGGCGGGAACTCCGGGACGGTGACGGTCCGTCGCCCGGACTGATCAGCGGTCACGCCGCTGACCGATCCGAGGTAGACCTCGGCGGTCCGCCCAGCCGTGTAGTAGAAGTCGATGGTCACGGGCTCATTCGGGAGCCCGTAATCGGCCGCCGCCGTGGGCCTGCTGAGATCGACCTGGAACTCGCAGCCCTGAGTGACCCGGGTGTCGACCGGGTACCAAGTCAGGATCCGGCGGTTGGCGGTGTTGGCCTCATTCAGCATCATGACCTTGTAGCTGTTCCCCCAGCCCCAGGTCTCTTCGTTCTGGGTGACTGCGGCCGAGCCGGTGGCGGCGCCGAAGGTGTTGCGTTGGACGGTCACCGCGCCGGTCTTGCGCAGAGCCACGGTGGCCCTGGCATAGCCGTCGAAGTGGTTGTCTTGGATGTAGAGGTTCGAGGCCTGGGTCGAGTTCTTGGTGTCCACGGCGCCGGTCCAACCGATCGCCGCCACCTGGCCCGCGGCGGCCACGGCGGAGTTGTCGAAAGTGTTCCCCCGCACATAGTTGTCGCCAGTCAGCGACACCCCTTCGGGGAACAGGATGGTCGCGTGGTCCCGGGAGCTGTCACCGGTCTGGATGTTGACGAATGTGTTGTCGCGGATGTCGATGTTCTTGGAGGACAGAGCCCCACCCATGTCGATGGCTCGCCGTGGGTGGAGGATGCTGACGGCGAAGTTCCGGAAGTCCGAGCCCTCTACCACCATGCCTTCCACGTGGACGGCCGAAACCACGATCCCGGCGGTGGCGCAGCTGGTGCCCGCCGAGCTGGAACAGTCGGGTTTGGCGACCTGGGCGGGTGCGTTGTCGATCGTCACATTCCGGAAGGTGATGTCGCGGACGACGTCTTCGTTGTCCTCGCGGGATTTCCTGACGACGATCGCGCCGGACGCGTCTTCACCGGAATACAGACGTTTGATCGTGTAGTTGCTGATGGTGACCCCGTCGGCGCCGGGGCGGATGAAGGCCAAGCGCTCGCCGCGCCAGTTGTCCGTCTGGATCAAGCTCCCGCCGTCCAGAGAAGATCCGT
>JAITLE010000059.1 GCA_031278075.1 Bifidobacteriaceae bacterium
CCCACGGTCCCGGCGCCGGTTCCCGACACGCTCGCGCCCTCGGCCGCCCCCTCGTCCGCGGCCAGAGCTCGCGCCCAGATCTGAGCGGCGTCGAAAGTGCGGCCGCCAGCGCCCTCGCCCAGTGAACGTCGCATCCCGCTACCCTCTCACGGCCACACCGGGTAGCGCCCACGACCGCCGATGCTGCTCCGTGGATCCGAGCTGACGCAGCGCGTCAAGATGAGCCGCGCTGCCGTAGCCCTTGTTCGACTCCCACCCGTACCCGGGGTGCGCGGCGGCCAGCGCGACCATCGTTTGATCGCGCGCCACCTTGGCCAACACCGACGCGGCGGCGACCGACGCGTGCGCGCGGTCGGCTCCGACCACTGTCCGCACCAACCACGGGTCCGGCGCGGCGAGAGCGAACAGCGTCGCCGGCGTCGTCAACCAATCGTGTTTCCCGTCCAGCACAATGCCGTCTGGCGCCTCCCCGAGCCCCGCGAGCGCCCTGTGGCCGGCCAAACGCAACGCGACCGTCAGACCGGATTCGTCGATCTCGCGCGCGCTAGCCCAACCCAGCGCCCAGGCGCACGCCCACTCTCTGAGGAGCGGCGCCACCGCGGCCCGGGCTTCGGCGGTCAACAGCTTCGAGTCGGCGAGGCCATCCGGCGGATCACAGGTCGCCGCGACCACCGCGACCGCGCCGACGCACAGCGGGCCCGCGAGGGCGCCCCGGCCCACCTCGTCGACACCGGCCACCAAGCGGCGGCCGGCGGCCAGCATCTCGCGCTCGAGCTGAAGCGTCGGAATAGGGCGCATATGGCGGGATCAGACGCGCTGGTCGCGCCGCTCTTTGATTTTGGCGGCCTTGCCGCGCCGCTTACGCAAGTAATAGAGCTTGGCCCGGCGGACATCGCCCCTGGTCACAATCTCGATCTTGTCGATCGACGGCGCGTGCAGCGGGAAGGTCCGCTCCACGCCGACACCGAACGAGATCTTGCGCACCTTGAATGTGGCGCGCACCCCGTCACCGGCTCGGGCGATCACCGCACCCTGGAAAACTTGGATCCGCGCCCGGGCGCCTTCAACCACTTTGACGTGGACTTTGATGGTGTCGCCGGGGCGGAAATCCGGTATGTCGGTCTTGAGCGACGGACGGTCCACGGAGTCGAGGCGCTGCATGCGAATTGCTCTTCCTCGCTTGTCGCCGCGGGTCGCAAGCGGATTGGGGCCCCTTAGAGGGACCGCGTGCGGAGTTTCAGCCGGTCCGAATCGCGCCCCCCGCGGCAGGCGGCAAGACCAGCGGCGCCGTGAGACGCCGAACGGCAATTCTGCCACAGTTAGGCCAACTGCCCCAACCGCATGGGCGATGCACGCCATGCCGCCTGCGGCACAGCGTGGACCACCCTTGCGACCCAGGGCCTCGTCACGCCCCGCCGGACCGGAACCAGCCCGCGGCCCTGACCTGCGGCCACACGTCCCGACAGGGTCGCGGGTCAGGGCGCTGGGGGCTACTTCGAGTCGCCGGAAGCGGACGTGTCGAACTTGGCGCGCAACGGCGTCGACTTCATGAACACCACCGCGATGAGCGAGAGCAGCGCGACGCCGGCGGCGATCAGGAACAGCTCGCCGACCGAGTCGCCGTAGGCGGACCGCACCACCCGCGCGACGGGCGCCGGCAGCGCGGCGATGTCCATGCTCATCGAGTTCACGTCCGTCACGCCGCCGCCCCCCGTGCCACTGCCGGCGGCCAGCCGCGCGCGGACCAGAGCGGAGACGCGGGCCGCGAAGATCGAGCCGAGCACCTGGATGCCGATCGTGCCGCCCAGGGACCGGAAGAACGTGACGACCGCGGATGCGGCGCCCACGTCGTGCACGGACACCGAGTTCTGCACCGCGAGCACCAGGTTCTGCATCGTCATGCCCACGCCCAAGCCGGCCACCAGGCCGTAGATCGCGATCAGGTAGAGCGGCGTCTCGAACCGGATGGCGCCCATCAGCGCGAAGCCGACAACGAGGATCGCGGAGCCAGCCACCACGAACGGTTTCCACAGGCCCACCCGGGACACCCAACGCCCAATGAACACCGACGAGGCGAGCACGCCCAGCATCATCGGCGTCATCATCAACCCCGCGGCGGTCGGCGAATAGCCCCGGGCCACCTGGTAGTACTGCCCCAGGAACACGGACGCGCCGAACATGCCGATGCCGACCGCCACCGACGCGGCGATCGCTAGAGCCGTGGTCGGTTGGCGCACCAGCCAAAGCGGGATGATCGGGTTGCGGGCCCGCGACTCGACCCAGATGAACAGGGCGGTCACCACGGCGGTCCCACCGAGCAGAGCCGCTGTCTGCCACGACCCGTAGCGGAACGAGTGCCCCGCGAACGAGATCCAGATCAGCAGGGCGCAAACACCCAACGTGATCAGGGCCGAGCCCAACCAGTCGACCTTGGTGTCAACCCTGCCGGAGCCACGTGGCATCTTCAGCTGGACTTGCAGCACGCCGCCCGCTATCGCCGCGAGGGGAACCGCCGACCAGAAGCACCAGCGCCAGCCCAGCCACTCGACGTCGACCAGGAACCCGCCGATCAGCGGCCCGACCACGGTGGCGACGGCGATGACCGCGCCCGTGTACGCCATGTACCGGCCCCGCTGGAGCGGCGGTATGACGGAGCCGATGATCGCTTGCGTGAGGGACATCATCGCCCCGAGGCCGATCCCTTGGATGGCGCGGAAGGCGATCAAGTATTCCGTGGTCGTGGCCGCCCCGGCCAGGGCCGAACCCAGGATGAACACCGCCAAGCCCACCAGGAACATGGTCTTCTTGTTGAACAGATCCGCCATTTTCCCCCAGATGGGGGTCGATGCCGTCGAGGCCAGCAGCGTCGCCGTGACAATCCACGTGTACTGCTGTTGGGTGGCGCCCAGCGCGGCGGTGATGATGGGCAGCGCGTTCGCCACGACGGTCCCGGCGACGTTCGCGACGAACATCGCGAGCAGCAGACCTGACAGGATGCGCATGATCTGCCGGTGGGTGAAGACCGGGTATCCCCCTTCGCCGGGCGGCTGGTCTTGGGGGGTGGCCACTTGGTCCGTGCTCATAGTGTTCGTAGTCTGCTTCGTCTGCTTAGTCTGCTTCGTCGTCGTCAGCGTTCGTCTAATACTCGCCCGCGCGTCGGGCCACTATAAGTCTTGGGGCTCCGCGGCGCAAACCTGCGGTGGCACGGCTCAGCGGCGCGGCCCCACGGCCGCCTCTAGCCGCGGGCGCCTCACGCCCCGCGAACTCTCACATCCCGCAGGTTCTCATGCCCCGCGCAGACCGCGGCGGGCGCGCTGCGCCACCGGATCAGGCAACGGCACCGCCGCGATCAGGTCCTTGGTGTACTGCGCTTGAGGGTTGCGCAGCACGTCGATCCTGCTGCCCAGTTCCACCAGCCGCCCTGACTTCATCACCGCGATCCGGTCCGCGAGGAGGTCCACCACAGCCAGGTCGTGGGTGATGAACAGGCACGCGAACCCCATCTGGTGCTGCAGCCTGACGAACACCTCCAGCACTCTGGCCTGCACGGACACATCCAGGGCTGATGTCGGCTCGTCTGCCACGAGCAGCTCCGGGCCCAGCGCCAGGGCCCGCGCCAACGACACCCGCTGGCGTTGGCCGCCGGACAGCTCGTGGGGGTACCGGGAGGCGAATTCGAGGGGCAGTTCGACGGCGTCGAGCAGCTCGTCGACTCGTGCCCGCCGCGAGGCGGCCGTGCCCTCGCCGTGGACCACCATCGGCTCCGCGACACACACGCCCACGGACATTCTGGGGTTCAGCGACGCCGCCGGGTCCTGGAACACAAAGCCCAGGCGCCGCCGCAGCGCCCGCAGCTCGCGGCCCTTGAGGGGCGCCAACGGCTTGCCTAGAACCTCCAACTCGCCCTCGGTGGGCGCCAAGAGCCCCACCGCGCAGCGGCCCAATGTGGTCTTGCCGGAGCCCGACTCCCCCACCAACGCCAGGATCTCGTGGCGTCTCAGCTCCAGCGACACGCCGTCGATCGCCTGGACGGGCGGTGAGGCGATCCGCCCCGGGAAGAACACTTTGAGGTCCTTGACGCTCAGCACGGTCTCGGCGGCCACCGGGGGCGCCGGTGTGTTCATCGACGCGGGCCGCTCGCGCCCCAGATATGGGACCGAGCTGAGCAGGTGTTTGGTGTACGGGTGGGTCGGCCGCGCGAACACGTCGTCTGCGCTGCCCTGCTCGACCAGCTCGCCTTGCAACATGACCGCCACGCGGTCCGCCAGATCGGCGACCACGCCCATGTTGTGTGTGATCAGGATGATCGCCGTTCCGAGGCGTTCACGCAGGTCGCGCAGCAGGTCCAAGATCTGCGCTTGCACGGTCACGTCGAGCGCGGTGGTCGGCTCGTCCGCGATGATGACCTCCGGATCGCAGGAGATCGCCATCGCGATCATCGCCCGCTGTTTCTGCCCGCCGGACAGCTGGTGCGGGTAGCTGCGCGCGCGCCGCGCCGCGTCGGCGATCCCGACCAATTCCAGCAGTTCGACCGCTCGCGCCATCGCCTGCCGCCGCGTCATCCGCCGGTGGGCTCGCAACGCCTCGCTGATCTGCCAGCCGATCGTCCGCACCGGGTCCAGCGCCGTGGACGGCTCCTGGAACACCATGGCGATCCGGTCGCCGCGCACGGCCCGCATCGCTTCGCCTCGCAGCCCGATCAGTTCCGCGCCGTCGATCTTGGCCGATCCCTCGATCCGGGCCGTGCGCGGCAGCAGCCCGATCATCGCCCGCGAGGAGACCGTCTTCCCCGACCCGGACTCCCCCACGATCGCGAGCACCTCGCCCTTCGCCACCTCGAACGAGACGCGGTTGACGGCCCGCACCGGCGCCCCGTCCGTTTGGAACGAGACCACCAGGTCACGCGTTCTCAGCAACGGCTCGGTCATGGCTCCTCCTGTTCGCCCGCGTCCGATG
>JAITLE010000197.1 GCA_031278075.1 Bifidobacteriaceae bacterium
CCACCGCCACGACGGCGTCGCCCCTTGGCTTGATCGGGTTGGCGGCCCGGATGGACGGGCTGGTCGCACTCTGGTTCTTCGGCCAGCGCCACGCGCCTGACGCGAGTGGCTGGCTCGACAACTCGGACCAGCCCGACATCCGGGCGGCCATCGACTGGCTGGATGAGTACTTCGCCGGCGGGAATCCCAGTTATACAGGGAGGTTGATCCTGGAGGGGACCGCGTTCCGGCGCGCCGTCTGGTCCCGCCTGCTCCGAGTCGGCCACGGCGAGACCACCACCTACGGCGCGCTGCGCGACGAGTTGGCCGGCGTGCTCGGACGGCCCATGTCGGCTCGCGCCGTGGGCGGCGCCGTCGGCCACAATCCGATCAGCTTGATAGTGCCGTGCCACCGGGTCGTGGGCGCCGGCGGCGCCCTGACCGGTTACGGTGGCGGCCTGGACCGCAAACGCGCGCTCCTCAGAATGGAAGGCGGTCCAGCGGTCCGGTGACCGTGGCCCGCGCGGGGGATGTGGCCGGTCAGGGGAGGATCGCGGCGACCGCGCGGCGGGGCAGGTCGGAGGAGTTCTCCGCGCGTTCCAGGGTGTGGAGCACCAGGAAGCCGGCCAGCGCCTCGGTCATCTCTCGCAGTGGGCGGCCTGGGTCGATCTGGCCGTCCGCCACCGCTTTCTCGAGCCGGGCCTGGAACAGGTTGCCTGTCCCCAGGGCGTCGTGGATGTGGCGGCCCACCTGCTCGTTCTCGACTGCCGCGGCCACGATCGAGCGAGCGAACGAGGCGTTCCCGGGCTCGGCGAGCAACGCGAACACTGCGGCGAGCCAGGCCTCGAGATCCGCCCGGATGTCGCCCGTGTCCGGCGGGGTCCACACCGCGGGCGCGATCAACCCGTCGAGCAGGGCCTCCGCCACCAGCGCCGATTTCGAGTCCCACCACCGGTAGATGGTCTGTTTGCCGACCCGCGCCTCAGCCGCGACGCCTTCGATGGTGACCTGGTCGTAACCCTGCGCGGCGAACTGCCGCGCCGTCGCCTGGAGTATGGCGAGCCGCGCCGCCTCAGATCGGAGAGGTCCCTCGCGGTGGCTGGTCATCCACCCATTGTAGACTTTTCAGCACTAGACGAACCGTTCCGTCTCGGTTATCCCACCGCCCAGCGGGCGGCCAGACCACCGAACGGATCGCGCCCGCCGGACATCTCAACCAGCAAGGAGCGATCATGGCCGAACTTCTCTACCGCCTGGGCAAAACCGCGGCGCGGCGCGCCTGGGCCGTCGTCGCCGCTTGGATCGCCCTGCTCGCGGCCGCCGGCGGCGCCTATGCGCTAGGCCACGGCAACCTGGTCGCGAGCTTCGACATCCCCGGCCTGCCCTCCTCCGATGTGATCGACGACCTGGCAGCCGAACTGCCCGAATACGCCGGCGCGAGCGGCGCGATCGTGCTGCGGACGGAGAACGGAGAACCGTTCACGACAGCACAGCAGGGCCAGATCGCGGCCACCGTCGCGAGCGCCGCCGATCTTCCCGACGTGGCCCAGGTGACGGACCCGTTCGCCGCCGAAGCGGAGCGCGCAGCCGGCGCCCAGCAAATCGAACAGGGCACAGCCGAGCTCACGGCGGCCGCCCAGCAGCTCGACTTGGCCCTAAGCGCGCTGGACGTCTCAGCCGAGGAACTGGCCGCCGGCCAAGACCGCATCGACCAAGCCCGCGCGGAACTCCACGCGGGCCAAGAGCAACTCGACCTCGCAAGGGAGGCGGCCCGCCAGCAAGCCGCCGCCCAGGGCGGACAGGCCGCCGGCGAGGCCGCGGCCGCGGCGCCCGAGTTCCTGGAGCAGCAGGCCGCCATCGACGCGGGCCGCGCCGAACTCGACGTCCAACAACTCGTCATCGACGGCAACCGCTCCCAGATCGAAGAAGGCCAAGCCACGATCGAAGCCGGCAAAGCCGAGATCGTGGCCGGCGAGGCTGAACTGGCGGCCGCCCAGGCGCTCTTCGAACTCGCCGCCCCGATCCGGCTGGTCAGCGAGGACGGCGCCGCCGCGTTGGTGTCGATCCAGTTCACCCAGCCTCGCCTCGACCTCGCGAGCTCCTCTAAAGCCGCGGCGATCGACCACTTCCAGGCGGCGGGCATTCAGGGCGTCGAGGTGGCCGCGTCCGTCGAGATGTCCCAGGACGTCCCCGACGTTCTGGGGCCAGGCGAAGCGGTCGGTCTTGGGCTCGCCGCCCTGGTCCTGGTCATCATGTTCCGCGCGCTCATCCCGACTGTGGTCCCGGTGGTCGGCGCCGTCGCCGGGATGGGCGTCGCCACGCTCGGCGCGCTCGCGTTCTCCTCTCAGGTCACCATGACATCCGTGACACCGATCCTCGGTGTGATGCTCGGGCTCGCTGTCGGCGTCGACTACTCGTTGTTCATCGTCAGCCGCCACCGCCGCCAGGTCCGCGCCGGGTTCGACGTCCTGGAGTCGGTCGGCCTCGCGAACGGCACGTCCGGCAACGCGGTGGTGTTCGCGGGCGCCACGGTCGTGGTCGCCCTCGGCGCGCTCAACGTCACCGGCGTGCCGTTCCTCGGCCTGATGGGCACCATCGGGGCAGCCGCGGTGGCGGCCGCGGTCGCCGCCGCCGTCACCTTGACCCCAGCGATCCTCGGCCTCGCCGCCCTGCGCGTCCTGCCCCGCGCCGAACGCGCCCACCCCGCCCCGCCGGCCGCCAAGCAGCGGCCCGAGCGCAGGGTGTGGGTCGGGATCGTGCAAGCCAGCGCGGCGCTCGCGGCTCTTGTCGTCCTGGCGCTCCCCGCCGCGAACATGCGCCTCGGGTTGCCGGACGGTTCCACCGAGCGGCAGGGGTCGCTCGCCGAACGCGCCCACACGATCACCGCGGAGGCCTTCGGCGCGGGCGCCAACGGCCAGCTCCTCGTCACGGCCGCCTTGCCGGCAGGGATGGACGACGCCGACCGGCTCGCCACGCAATCCGCCGTCGCCGCCCAGCTCGGCGCGCAAGCGGGCGTCGCCGGCGTGGCCCCCGTCGCGGTGGCGGAGTCGGGGACACTCGCCGCCTTCCAGGTGCTGCCGGCCACAGGGCCGAACGACGCCGCCACCACTGACCTGGTCAAGCGTTTGCGCGAACTCCCGGCGCCCGCCCCGGACGCCCAGCTCGGGGTGGCGGGGCAAGCGGCCATCAACATCGACATCTCGGAGCGGTTGCGGGACGCGCTGCCGCTGTACCTGGCGGTGGTCGTGGGGTTGACTCTCGCGATCCTGATCATTGTGTTCCGGTCGCTGTTGGTGCCGGTGATCGCCGCGGGCGGGTTCATCCTGTCGCTGTTCGCGACGCTCGGGACCGTCACCGCCGTGTTCCAATGGGGCTGGGCGAAGGATCTGGTCGGGCTCGACTCGACGGGCCCGGTGTTGAACTTCCTGCCGATCATCGTGGCCGGGCTGCTGTTCGGGCTCGCGATGGACTATCAGATCTTCCTGGCAGCCGGGATGCGTGAAGCCCACACCAGGGGCGCCGCCCCGCGCGAGGCGGTGGAGCGCGGACTGGCCGCCGGGCGGCCCGTCGTGGTGGCCGCCGGGCTGATCATGGTGGCGATCTTCGGGGGATTCGTGCTGTCCGAATCAGCGATCGTCAAGTCGCTCGGGTTCGCGCTGGCGGCCGGAGTGGTGGCCGACGCGTTCGTGGTGCGCCTGGTGTTGATGCCCGCGTTGACCAGTTTGACCGGCAAGGCGGCATGGTGGCTGCCGAGTTGGCTGGACCGGCTGGTCCCAGCCGCGGACGTGGAAGGCGCCAGGTTGGAGCGGCGCCACTCCGACGCCGGATGAACCGGCGCCAAACTGGTCAAACCGTCGCCTCTTCAAGCGCCTGAGCCGCCGAGATCACCCGGACCAGCGGGTCAAGCGGTCTCAACACCTCCAACGCCGCCGCATGCGACTCGTCGTCGATTCCGGCGCACGCCTCGCCCACCACCATGACCCGGACCCCGGCGTCGGCGGCGGCCAACGCGGTCGCGAGGACGCACCCGTCCGTCGAGACCCCCGCCAAGACGATGGCGCCGCCCCCAGCCGGCCCGGCCAACTCCGGCCCCCACTTCGAGAACACGCCCTTCGCGCACGCCGCGTGCCTGGCGGCGGGCACGGCATCGCGCAACGGTTCGACGATCTCCCACATGGGGTGGTCGGGCTGCGTCAACGCGAACGGCCACGCCTCATAGAAGACGCGCCACGCGCCCGCGGGAACGGTTGGCGCGACAAAGCGGGTGAAGAGGACGCGCGGGGCGTAGGCGCGCGTCAGGCGGAGGATCGGCGCGACAGTCTGCGCGAAACGAGGGACGTGCCACGGCGAGGCGGGGTCGGCGAAGACGTTCTGCATGTCGATCACGACCAGCCAGGCGGGGGGCGGGCTCACGCGGCGGCCCTCCCCAAATCCAGCGCCTCTTGTGCGCGCACCCGGCCCCGGGTCAGCGCCACAGTCCCAACAAAGCCGATGACCAGCGCGAACAGGACGCCGAGGTCTGCTTCACGCCACACCCCGGCGCGGCCTCCGACAGCGCCCATGAAGTAACCCAACCAGTCGAGGAAACCCGCGCCCTCGAATGAGTTGACGATGAAACCCCAGCCCACAACGGCGCCGAGAGCCATCACGGCGAGCGGCCCGGGCGCCACGGCGCCATAGCGGCCGCGCGGGTCGAACAGATCCGCTTCTGCGTAAGGGCGACGGCGCAGCAACACGTCCGCGAGCATGATTCCCGCCCACGCGGCGATTGGCGTGCCCAAGGTGATCAGGAATTGCCGGAAGACGTCGAAGAACTGTGACCCGCCGAACACGATGTACACCGTGCCGGCGATCATGATCGCGCCGTCGATCCCGGCGGCCACGGGCCGGCGGATCGGGATGCCCGCTGAGACCAGGGCGAGGCCAGACGAATAGATGTCCAGGACCGCGGCGCCCACCAGGCCCAGTATCGCCACCAGCCCAAACGGCGCCAGATACCAGGTCGGCAAGACGGTGGTCAACGCGCCGATCGGGTCGGCGCTGATCCTGCCGCGCAACGTCGGGTCGGAGCCGGCCAGCAGCAGACCCCAGCCGAGCAGCGCCAACGGCGCCACCGCAGCCCCGAATGTGGTCCAGCCGATCACACCAGCGCTGGACGCGCCGCGCGGCAGATAGCGCGAATAGTCAGCCGCGACGTTGACCCAACCGAGGCCAAATCCCGTGAAAGCGAACACCGCGACCCCGATGAAGGCCTGCGCCGAACCGTTCGGAAGGGCCGCGACCGCCCCCAGATCGATCCGTCCGAGGGTCAGGCAGAGGTACCCCACGGTCAACACCCCGGTGATCACCGAAATCACGGTCTGCATGCGCATTATCAGGTCGAACCCGATCACGCCGCCGCCCACGATCAAGGCCGCGACCACCACCACGGCGACAACTTCCAGGCCGATGCCGTGCGGCGCGCCAAGCGCCCGGCACACTGTGGCCGTGGCCATCACCGCCAGCGACGCCATCACGGTTTCCCAACCCACGGTCACAATCCAGGACAACACCGCGGCGACTCGGTTGCCGACCACGCCGAGCGCGGAGCGCGCCAGCACCATTGTCGGCGCCCCGCCGCGCTTCCCCGCCAACGCCACCACACCGCACAAGAAGAACGAGAGCACCACTCCGATCGCCCCGGCCACGCACGCTTGACCGAAGGAGACACCCATATCGAGGATCCATGCGCCATAGCTGATCCCGAGCACAGATATATTGGCCGCGAACCACGGCCAGAACAACGAACGGGGTTCACCTTTGCGGTCAGCCTCGCCGATCACGTCCGCGCCCGCCATCTCGACCTGGAGCACTTTGCCGCGCCGCCCGTCGACGAGTTGCTCTGCGGGCTGGTCCGTCATCGCGTTGGCTCCTTTTGGCCGCGCGGCGGCCGGCTGTGCTGCGTGGAGTCCACGCGCGATCCGGACCTTTCCGCCCGCCGCATCGCGCGCGTTCACGACGCCACCGTATCCCCCTTGGCCCGGCCCCGCCAGCCCACAATCGGCATCTCTTCCGCCGCACACGCGCCACCACCACCCCGCAGGGCCGCCGAACCCCACACTTCGCGTCCCTGGCGGGTGTGGTTTTGGGAGCTGGCGGGTAGGCTCGTTTCCGGTTTGCCCAGTATCCCGTGCACTGAAATGAGCCCATCCTCGTGACGCTCCCCGCGTGGTCCACACTCCCCTTCGTCGTGCTGCTCGCGTGCATCGCCGTCCTGCCGCTGATCAAACGGACCGCGCCGCTCTGGGAACACAACTCGTTCAAGCTGGCGTTGTCGCTCGCGCTGGGTGTGCCCGTGGGCCTGTGGATGTGGTTCGGGCGCGACCCGCACCTGGTGACACACTCCATGGCCGAATATGGCCAGTTCATCGCCCTGCTGGCCAGCCTGTTCGTTGTGACCGGCGGCATCTACCTCGCTGGAGACCTCCGCGCCACGCCCCGCAACAACACCGCGATGCTGGCCCTGGGCGCGCTCCTCGCATCCTTCGTGGGCACCACAGGCGCCGCGATGCTGCTGGTCAGACCGATCCTCAACACCAACGCCGAGCGCCGCCACCGGGCGCACACCATGGTTTTCGCCATCATCATCGTGGCGAACTGCGGCGGGTTGCTGACACCGCTCGGCGATCCCCCACTGTACGTCGGCCTGATGCGCGGCGTCCCGTTCCTGTGGACGTTCACCCTGTTCGGGCCGTGGCTCTTCACAAACGGCCTCTTGTTGTTCACGTATTACGCGTTAGACCGGTTGCGCTACTCGCAAGAACCCCCCGAGGCGATCGCCGCAGACGAGAGCGCCATCCAACCGCTGTCCATCAGGGGCGGATTCAACGCGGTGTGGCTCGCGGTGATCATCGCCTCGGTCGCTCTGCTCGGCGACTGGCCCTGGGTCAAGGTCGCGGTGCAGCTCGCAGCCGCCGCCGCGTCATATCTGTTGACCCCCAGGCGCATCCGCTTCGGGGACAACGAGTTCACGTGGCGGCCCATCGCAGAGGTGGCATACCTGTTCGCCGGCATCTTCTTGACAATGATCCCCGCCCTGGAGATCCTCCGCGGCGAGGCCCACTCCCTCCCGCTCAACGAGTACACCTTCTTCGGGTTCACGGGCGGACTGTCAGCGGTCCTCGACAACACCCCCACCTACCTCGCGTTCTTCGACATGGGGCAGGAGTTGACGCTCGCCGGCTCAGCCACAGTCGCCGGCGTGCCCGGCCTGTACCTCACCGCGATCGCATTGGGCGCCGTCACCTGCGGCGCCCTCACCTATATCGGCAACGGGCCGAACTTCATGGTCAAGGCCGTCGCCGAGGAGAGAGGCGTCCCGATGCCGTCCTTCGGACGCTACGTGCTGTGGACCATGAACTATCTTCTGCCGGTGCTCATCGCCCTCGTCTGCCTCTTCGTCAGCCCGCTCGCCCCGGTCAGAGCCGTCGGCGTGGCCCTGACCGGGGCAGTGGCCGCCCGCCCGGTGTTCTGGCTGGTCAAGGCGCGCCGTCTGACCAGAGCAGGTGTCTGAGCTCGCCGCGGACGCCACAGCCGAACGCGGCCGCGACGCACGGCATCGTGCGCCGAGCTAAGAGGTCAGCGCTGGTCGATCGGAACGAACTCGCGCTGGACGTGGCCCACGTAAACCTGCCGGGGACGGCCGATCTTCGTGGTCGGGTCGGCGGCCTGTTCGCGCCAGTGCGCGATCCACCCGGGCAGGCGGCCCAACGCGAACAGCACGGTGAACATGTCCACCGGGAAACCCATCGCCTGGTAGATCAACCCGGTGTAGAAGTCGACGTTCGGGTAGAGCTTGCGCTCCTGGAAGAACGGGTCGTTCAGGGCCGTCTCCTCGAGCGTCAACGCGATGTCGAGGAGTTCGTCGTGGCCGGTCCGGCGCCGCAGAATCGAGTCGGCGTGCTGTTTGACGATCGCGGCCCTCGGATCGTAGTTCTTGTAGATCCTGTGCCCGAACCCCATCAGCTTGGCCTGGCGGCTCTTGACCTTCTCGACGAACTTGGTGACGTCCCCGCCATCGGCCCTGATCTGCGCGAGCATCTCCAGGACCGCTTGGTTCGCGCCACCATGCAACGGCCCAGACAGCGCGTTGACACCCGCCGCCACCGACACGTACATGTTGGCGCCCGATGACCCGACCAACCGCACCGTCGACGTGGAGCAGTTCTGTTCGTGGTCCGCGTGGAGGACGAGCAGCACGTCGAGGGCCTTCGTGATCTCTTTGTCGAACGGGTACGGCGACGAAGGCACCCCGAACGACATGCGGATGAAGTTCTCGACATAGGTCTCCGAGTCGAGCGGGTACAGCATCGGCTGCCCGATCGAGTTCTTGTAGCCGTAAGCGGCCAAGGTCGGCACAGCGCCCATCAGGCGGTGGGTCGCGTCGTCGAGATCGTCCGGGTCGATCAGCGGGTTGGTGTAGACGAACGTCGACAGGGTGTTGATGGCTGCCGCGAGCAGCGGCATCGGGTGCGAGCGCCGCGGCGCCGAACGGAACATCTCCTTCAGGCGCTCGTCGATCAGGTGGTAGCCGTTGACGCAGGCGTTGAAGTTGTCGAGCTGGTCAGCGGTCGGCAACTCCCCATAGAGCACCAGGTAGGCGACCTCCATGAAGGTCGCGTTGGCCGCCAGCTGCTCGATCGGGTAGCCCCGGTAACGCAAAACGCCGGCGTCGCCGTCGATGAACGTGATCGCCGACTTGCACGCGGCCGTCGAACCGAACCCGACGTCAAACGTGGTGTCCCCCGTTTGCCCCAGCAGTTTGCCGATGTTGTAGCCGTTGTTCCCGGCGGTCGCCTCGACGAGCGGCAGGTCCACGCTGACGTCGCCTCGGGCAAAGATGGCGTTCCCCATTGGGTGATCTCCTTTGAAGCTAAGAGGGGGTACGGACAAGCCCTACTTTACCCTCTCTTTTAGGACCTAACGCCCAGATCTGCCTCTCACACGCAAAAACGCTCTAGGACCTCTGTCCGATGCCGTGCGGTCACCCTCAGCGTTGACGCAGCGACTCGATGTACTCCAGTTGGCGCGCCAGCAGCGAGCAGGCCCGCATCTCGTAGCCGCGGGCCGCCGCCCAACGGATCGGGCCCCAGTAGATCGCCTCGATCTCCATGGGGCGGCCCGCCAAGTGGTCCAGGCGCATCGACGGGTTGTATGTCGCCATCGAGGAGGCGCTGTTCAACGTCTTCTCGGCGAACTCCGGCTCCATCACGACGCCGCCGAGCGCGGCGGCCTCGATCACCTCAGTCATGAGGATCCGAGCCGCGAGCATCGCCGCCGGGGACTGAGCCATGTCGGTCGTGTCCGCGCCGAGCACCACGCTCAAACCGTTGAACGGGATGTTCCACGCCAGTTTGCGGAGCCGGGCCTCGACCACTCCGCCCAACACCTCGGCTTTGACGCCAGCCTGGGCGAACACCTCGGCCAGCTCGACCAGACCGAGGCTTGCGCCGGCGGGCGGAAGCGGATCGGCGCGGGCGGCGTCCAGCGCCGCCAGCGAGATCATGCCGTAAGCGATGTGTCGCACCACCCACGGCCGCGAGTCGCGGTAGGAGCAGATGAAGCACAGCCCGGCGAACACACTGGCCTGGGGGTACAGCGCCGCCAGCGCCTCCTCGGCGCCGAGTCCGTTCTGCGCCACGACGATCGCGGTCCCAGGGCGGACCACCGGCGCCAAAGATGGGAAGACCGCGGCGTTCCCGGTCGCCTTGGTCGCGACCAAGACCAGATCAGCGGCCGGCATCTCCTGAGTGGAGGTGTAGACCAACGGCGCGGGGATCGAGAAATCGCCCAGATAGGAGTCGACCACCAACCCGCGCGCCCGCAACAGGGACGCGCTGGAGCGGGCCAAGAAGTGGACGCGATGGCCGGCGTGGGCCAGCCGGGCGCCGTAATAGCCCCCGATCGCCCCGGCGCCGATCACCGCGACGTCTAGGCTCCGCTCAGCCTCGGGCGGGCTGTCCGGCGCCCTGGATGACGCCCCGGACGACGCCCCGGACGACGCCCCGGACGACGGGCTGGAGAGCGGGCTGGAACCGGCGCGGACGGCATCGTGCTTCGGATAGGTCTTCGGAGACATGCTCGGCGACGTCATGCCTCGGCGCGGAGCAACTCCGCCACCTGGAACGCGAGCTCCAGGGCCTGTTGATGGTTCAGACGGGGGTCGACCAGGGATTCGTAGCGGCGGGTGAGCGCCTCGTCGTCGATGTCCTCCGAGCCGCCCAAAACCTCCGTGACGTCGTCGCCCGTGAGCTCGACGTGGAGCCCGCCGGGCACCGCGTGAGCCTCGCGCAACACCTCGAAGAACCCGCGGACCTCGTCGATCACGGTGTCGAAACGCCGTGTCTTGACGCCGGCGGCGGTCGTGAACGTGTTGCCGTGCATCGGGTCGCAGATCCACACCACTGGGCGCTGCGCGGCCTGGACGGCGCGGACCAGGCCGGGCAGGACCGCGCGGACCTCGCTCGCGCCGAGGCGTGCGATCAACGAGATGCGGCCGGGCTCGTGGGCGGGGTCCAGCTTGTCGGCGAGCCTCAAGATGTCGCTGGCGTGCGCGTTCGGGCCGACTTTGACCCCGAGCGGGTTGCGGACGTGCCGCAACAACTCGGCGTGGGCGCCCTCAGGCGAGCGGGTCCGTTCGCCGATCCACAAGAAGTGGGCGGAGCAGTCGTACGGCTGCCCGCCGCGGGAGTCGATCCGGGTCAGAGCCCGCTCATAGTCCAACAGGAGCGCCTCATGGGACGAGAAGAACTCGACGATCTTCAACGCTTCGAAGTCGGCGCCGCAGGCCGCCATGAAACGGACGGCCTTGTCGATCTGGGCGGCCAACTCCTCGTAGCGGGCGTAGGCGGGGTTCGCGGTGAAGCCGCGGTTCCATTCCTGCACCAGCCTCAGATCCGCGAACCCGCCCATGGTGAACGCTCTGATCAGGTTCAACGTCGAAGCTGAATGGTGGTAGGCGTCCACCATGCGCCACGGGTCGAAGCGCCGCGACTCCTCGGCGAACTCGAAGCCGTTGACCGCGTCGCCACGATAGGCGGCCAGCGTGACGCCATCCCGGGTCTCGAAGGAGGAGCTGCGCGGCTTGGCGTATTGGCCCGCCATCCGGCCGACTTTGACCACCGGCAGCGACGCGCCGTAGGTCAAGACGACAGCCATCTGCAGCACGGTCCGGATCTTGTTCCTGATCCGGTCCGCCGAGGACTCCGCGAAGATCTCCGCGCAGTCCCCGCCCTGGAGCACGAACGCCTCGCCGCGGGCCGCCGCCGACATCTTCGCTTGAAGCAGATCCGCTTCGCCCGCGAACACCAACGGAGGTTTCGCCGCCAGCGCCCGTGTGGCGGCCGCGAGAGCCTCCTGATCGGGCCACGCCGGCTGCTGCGCCGCGGGGAACGCCTTGAAGGCGTCCAATCGGGCGGTGATGTGCGGTTCCATGGCGATTGCCAAGCCTACTCGGCTTTGACCGCCGAATCCGAGCCCCAGTTGGGACCGCCTGTCAGCGTGGTTGCCCGATGGCGTCCAGCAAGTCCTGGAACCAAGGTTTGCTGACGTCGAACGCCTTTCCCCCGCGCACGCGGTCGAACTCGATGGGGCGCAGCACGTCGCCGTTCTCCTCGTCGTGGCCGACCACGCCAGGCCTGCCCTCCAGGGCGCAATCCACCGCCACGTCCACCATCGACTGGATCAGCATCAGGTCGCGTTCGTTGGCCCGAGCCGAGCGAGAGAAGTAGCCCGACTTCTGGACCATGGTCTTCAGCGCGCCCATGCGCTCCGCGAACTCCCGGGCGTACCACGCGCCGGGGTTGATCGTGTCGAGTTTGACGTGCCCGAACGGGTCACGCAGCACTTCTTGGCCCGACACCTCCATCTCGTGGACTATGGTCTCAGCGCCGGCGCCCTCCGAGAGGAACACGTTGACGTTGCCGATCCGGTCCATGATCTCTTTGAGGCGGGCGGACTCCGCCACGAGGTCGAGCTTCATCTCCGGGATGTACACCCCGTGGATGTCCCAACGTTCTTTGGTCAACCCCAGGGCTGGGTTCCATTCCCGTTCAGACAGCCAACGCCGGTATTCGGTGGCCGCGGCGGCGGTCAGCCAACCGCAGTTCCGGCCCATCACCTCATGAATGATCAGCATCCGTGGATTGGACCGGTGCTCCCCGATGATGTTCTGGGCGAAGATCGACGCCTGTTCGGCTGCGGTCCACGCGCCCAGCGACTGCTTGACCGGGATCACGTCGTTGTCGATCGTCTTCGGCAAACCGACCACGGTCAGCTCGTAACCGTGCCCCGCCAGGTAGGCGGCCAGGTCGGCGGCGGTGGTGTTCGTGTCGTCCCCACCGATGGTGTGGAGCACGTCGACGCCGTCCGCCCTGAGTTGCGCCGCCGCCACCGCCAGCGGATCTTGGCCCTCTTTGATCAGCCCGCGGCGCGCCAGATCAGCCGCGTTCGTCAGTTTGACCCGCGAGTTGCCGATCGGACTGCCGCCGAAGCGGTGCAAGACCGCCGCTTTCGCCCGTCCCTCCTCGTTGACCAGGTATGACTGGCCGGTCAGCAAGCCAAGGTAACCGTATTGGTAGATCAGGATCTCGGTGGCGGGAGCCAGGTCCGTGTAACGCTGTGTCAACCCCCCCACGGCCGAGGAAAGACAGGGCGCGAAGCCCCCAGCGGTCAAGATGGCGACGCGTTTGACGGTCATTGATTCTCCTGCTTCATGTCATCGTCTTCACTGGATTCTTGCCCGGCGACCGGTTGGCCCGCCTCACCGCGCTGTTCGGGCGGTGACGGTGGGACCAACCCCGCCGGCCGCTCACGCCCGCCGGGGGCGACGGTCGGGGTCTCAGATGTGGGCGCGGAGGCGCCCGCCGCGATGCGGGCCTTCATGGTCGCCGCGTAGACGTCCACATATTCCTGCCCGGACAACTCCATCAGGTGGTACATCATCTGGTCGGTGATGTCCCGCAGGACAAACCGGTCTTCTTTCAAGTTCGCCTGCTCGGCGAAGTTCAGCGGCGCCCCGAACCGTATCCCCATCGGAGTGCGCTTCGGCAGCCGTTTGCCGGCCGGCTGGGCCACATTGGTGCCGATCATCGCGACCGGGATGACGGGCACACCAGTCTCGAGGGCGAGGCGCGCCGCGCCGGTCTTGCCCCGATACAGCCGTCCGTCCGGCGAACGCGTCCCCTCCGGGTAGATCCCGAACAGATGCCCGCGCTCCAGCACCTCGCGGCCCTTGTCGAGCGCCGCGAGCGCCGCGGCCCCGCCGGTGCGGTCCACCGGGATCATGCCGACGCCCTTCATGAAGCCAGCCGTCAGCCGCCCCTTCAGCCCGCGGCCCGTGAAATAGTCGAGCTTCGCTATGTAGTAGACGCGCCGGTTGAGCACCGCGGGCACGAAGACCGAGTCGAACACCGCCAGGTGATTGCCCACCAGAATCGCCGGCCCCTTCGCCGGGATGTGTTCCGCGCCCTCGATCCAGGGGCGGTAGATCAGCCGCAACAGCGGTGAGACAACCGCTTTGGTGAGCCAATAGAACACGCGAGTTCGCCTCCACATGTGGTGAGTAGTCCCCACACTCTAATAGAGCCCGGCGGCCTGAAGTGACGCCGCGACGCGACCGCCTGATTCGCCCCGTCAAGTAGAGTTTGGCGGGTGAGCAGTCCCCAGGCCGGCCCGGATCCCGCTTCAGAGCCCGACTTCGACCGGCGTTGGGCTGAGCTCGCGGACCAGCTAGACGAGTCGCTGCCCTCCGATTTGAAGGATTGGGCCACGGATTCCTCCCGTCGCGTCGTTTGGGGCCCGGACCCGGCCGCGTTTGGAGCCGCCGCGGACCCGTCCGCCGATGCCGTGCCCTCAGCCCCGGAACACGTCACGCCCCCCGGCCCCCGCGATTGGGCGCCGCCCGAGGAGGATGAGCACTTCATCCCACCCGACCCGCCGCCGATCCTCGCCGGGCAGCCCGTGGTCGTGATCGCGTGGGTCGCGCTGCTAGGCGGGGTCCTGACCCTGCTAGCGCGCGCCATCCTGGGCGCCGCCGTCCCAATCCTTTGGGCACGGATCGGCCTGGCCGCGGTGGTGATAGGGGCCGCTTTGTTGATCGCGCGTCTCCCCCGCGGCCGCGAGGACCTGGTGGACGACCAATATGGCCCGTCCGACGAGTGAGGTCTGGGAGAGCTGGCGTCAGCGGAGCGCTCGGTTGACCGCGCTGATGATCGCTTTGAGGGATGCGGTGATGATCGACGGGTCGATCCCCACACCCCACAGGATCTGGCCGTTGACCTCGCATTCCATGTAGGCGGCGGCGCGGGCGTCGGCGCCTTTGTCGAGGGTGTGCTCCGAGTAGTCGACCACGGACACGTCCACGCCGGCCGCCCGCAACGCTCCGACAAACGCGTCGATCGGCCCGTTGCCGGCGCCCTTGAGGGTGATGTGGCCGTCTGCGTCGCGCATCTCCACCTCGATCGTCTCCGCGCCGGAAGCGGGAGCGGAAGCGGTCCGGGCGGCGAGCAGCTCGAAACGGCCCCAACGTTCCAGGCCGTCGACGCCGGCCGAGGGCAGGTATTCGTCCTCGAAGGCGAGCCACAGCTGGTCGGCGGTCATCTCTTGGCCGGTCATGTCGGTCAGGGACTGGACCACCCGGGAGAACTCGACCTGGAGGCGCCGCGGCAGGTCGAGGTGACCCTCCGACTTGATGAGATAGGAGACCCCGCCCTTGCCGGACTGCGAGTTGACGCGGATGACCGCCTCGTAGTCGCGCCCCACGTCGCGCGGGTCGACCGGGAGATAAGGGACCTGCCAGACCATGGAGCGTTCGTCGAGTCCTTCGGCCAGCGCCCGCTCCTCGCGGCGGTCCAGGCCCTTCTTGATGGCGTCCTGATGCGATCCGGCGAAGGCGGTGTAGACCAGGTCGCCGCCGTAGGGCGCCCGCGGCGAGATCTCCATGCGGGTGCAGCGTTCCACCGTGCGACGGATGCGGTCGATGTCGGAGAAATCGATCATCGGGTCGATCCCCTGGGTGAACAGGTTCATGCCCAACGTCACCAGGTCGACGTTGCCGGTGCGCTCGCCTTGGCCGAACAGGCAGCCCTCCACGCGGTCCGCGCCGGCCATGACGCCGAGTTCGGCGGCGGCGACGGCGCTGCCGCGGTCGTTGTGCGGATGGACGGACAGGGCGATGAACTCGCGCCGGCTGAGGTTCCGGCTCATCCACTCGATCTGGTCCGCGTAGACGTTCGGGGTGGCGCGCTCAACAGTGGCGGGCAGGTTCAAGATGATCTCCCGGCCGGCCTCGGGCTGCCAGACGTCCATGACGGCTTCGCAGATCTCGAGCGCGAAGTCCATCTCTGTGTCGATGAAGATCTCGGGACTGTACTCGTAGCCGAACACGACGTCATCGGACAGGTGCTTGTGGGCGAAGTCGATGACGTCCTTTGTCCCTTCGACGGCCAACTTGACAGTGCCGGCCTTGTCGTTGCGGAACACGATCTCGCGGAAAAGCGGGGCGGTCGCGTTGTACAGGTGGACTGTGGCGCGGGGGTAGCCGATCAGGGACTGGACGGTGCGGTCGATCAGGTCGGTTCTGGCCTGGGTCAGCACTGAGCAGGTCACGTCTTCGGGGACCGCCCCGTCTTCGATGAGGGAGCGCACGAAGTCGAAGTCGGTTTGGGATGCGGCCGGGAAACCGATCTCGATCTCCTTGTAGCCCATCTTGACCAACAGGTCGAACATCTCGCGCTTGCGGGCCGGGTCCATCGGTTCGATCAGGGCTTGGTTGCCGTCTCTGAGGTCGGTGGACAGCCAGCGGGGGGCTCGGGTGATCCTCTTGGCGGGCCAGGTCCGGTCGGAAAGGTCGATGGCCTGGTAGGGGACGTACTTGTGGAATGGCATGCCCGAAGGCTTTTGGCGGTTCATAGCAGTTGACGCTTCCTTCGCTTGGGTCTTGGCTCGGAGTCTGTCGTGGCCGGGCAAGCGAAGCACCGCGCCAGGGAGCCGACCGAATTAGGCCCTGTCGCGGCGAAGAAGCAGGAGGCTGCGAGCACGCATAACGGCACAACCCTAACCCAAGGCACGCGCCGCGCCAAACGCGACAGGCGGTCGGCGCCAAGCCGCCTGCGGCGGCGCGGGGCGCGGAAGTCTACACTTCTCGGTCCTGGCGGGAGAAGTGTAGGAATGGTGACGCCAACCCGGACCGGCGTCAAACAGCCCAGACCCAGCGCAGGGCCCTGACCTGCGGAGACACGGCCCGGGCGGGTTCGGGGTGAACACGGGCGCCGTGGCGGGGAACGCGGAACTCTACACTTCTCGCTTCTGGCGGGAGAAGTGTAGGAATGGTCACACCCGCCCGGACGGGCTCCCACCAGCCCGGAACCAGCGCACGGCTTTGACCTGCGGAAACACGGCCCGGGCGGGTTCGGGGTAAACACGGGCGCCGCGGCGGGGAACGCGGAAGTCTACACTTCTCGGTTCTGGCGGGAGAAGTGTAGGAATGGTGACGCCCGCCCGGACGGGCGTCAAACCGCCCGGAACCAGTGCACGGCTTTGACCTGCGGAAACACGTCCCGGGCGGGTTCGGGGTCAACATGGGCGCCGTGGCGGGGCACGCGGAACTCTACACGTCTCGTCTCTGGCGGGAGAAGTGTAGGAATGGTCAACCCCGCCCGGACGGGCGTCCACCCGCCCCGAACCCCCGCAGGGCCCTGACCTGCGGAAACACGTCCTGGGCGGGTTCGGGGTCAACACGGGCGCCGTGGCGGGGAACGCGGAAGTCTACACTTCTCGGCTCTGGCGGGAGAAGTGTAGGAATGGTCACGCCCGCCCAGGTCGGCGCGCCGGGCGCGGGCCGCTCGGAGGCCGGTGGTAGCGTCGCTGGCATGACGATCGACCAGTCGAATTGGCCGCCCGCCTCCCCATCCGCTGTGCAGCGCCTGTTCGACCTGGTGCGCCACCCCCGCCAAGCGGCCAAACAGATCGTCCTGGAAGACGACGCGCTCATCGCCAACGCCATCACGGCGGGCGTCGAAGTCGCCGAGGTCTACGCGGAGACCGGCCACGGCCTCGCGCCATCCCTGGTCGCCGCGTGTCAGGCGGCCGGGGTCCCGATCCGCTCCGTGGCGCCAGCGGACGCGGCCCGGGTCTTCAAGATCGACAAACGCGCCCGCGTCTTCGCGGTCGCCAAGCTGCCCAGCCGGCCTGCCAGGCTGGCGGACATCCCCCGCGACGGCGACATCGTGGTGCTGGACGGGGTGCGGATCGCGGGCAACATCGGCGCGATCATCCGCTCCGCCTACGCCCTGGGCGCCGCAGGAGTGATCCTGGTGGACAGCGATCTCCCCAGCGCCTGGGACCGGCGGCTCCTGCGCGCCAGCCGCGGGCACGTCTTCGCCTTGCCCACCGTGCTCGCGACCGCGGCGGAGGCCGCCGCGCATCTCGCCGACCAGGGCGTCCTTGTGGCGGCCTTCGACGCCGACGGCGCCCAGCGGATCGCTGACATCACGGCCGTCCGGGGCCCCGCGGCGCTAATCTTCGGCAGCGAACGCCGCGGCCCCTCGCCTGCGTTCGCCGAGGCCGCCGACCTGCGCGTCGCCATCCCGATGCGTCCCGGCGCCGAGTCGCTCAACGTTTCCGTGGCCGTCGGGATAGCGCTTCAAGCCAGGAACTCAGCCGGTTAGTCGTCCTTCGCCGAGTCGTCCTTCTCGCCCTGCTCCTGCCTGGTGGCGTAGTCGGACAGCTTCCGCGCCTGGTTCTCCATCGCGACAGAGCCCGCCCGCACCGAGGACGAGACCAGATTCGCGAACGCCTTGGCAAACCGTTTCATTGGAACTCCCATTTTCGAAGTTGACCGCCCAGCCGCGGCCGGCGATTCCGTTGCCGCTAGCGTAGACGCCCCGCGCCGCCTCGCGCGCCCCCACGCTGGCCGTCTCGCCCGCCGCCCGATGCCGTCCCTCCCGTCCCAGCCCGTCCCCGGCCCCGTCCCGTCCCCCCGCCAGCGCCGCGGCGGGAACTGCTACCACCAGCCCACAGTTCGACGATCTCGCGCGGTAGGCGCGACCAGGCAGAACGACAACCGGAGG
>JAITLE010000199.1 GCA_031278075.1 Bifidobacteriaceae bacterium
AACCGCTGCCCGTGTTGTATTCGAAGGCTGCTCCGGCGGCGGTTGCGCCGGTGCCGGCGCGGGGTGTCAGGGTCAAAGCGACCTGCTGGCCTTCCGCTGAGACGGGCACCAGGTCACCGTCAGCGTTCCGGACGTTGCCACGCACATCGAGGGTGACGTCCGAGACGCCATCGGGCCTGACCAGCCGGTCCGCCTCGTTGTTGGACGGCGCCGCCGTCACGGTGGAGTTGACCTCGTCGAACTCGGGGATATAGGTGAGGTAGCACGTCACCAGCTCGGCAATCGGAGCTGTCGCGGTGCCGACCACGCTGAGCATCCTGTTCTCGGCGCCGATGGTGACCGGCACCGGGTCACCCGTCTCGGCGTTGTAGCAGTAGGTGTCCTTGCCGTCAGCGGTCTCCCGGGTGCCGAGCATCCAGCCGTCCACCGTGGGCGCCGTCCCACTCGCCTGCCCGACCCCGGCTGTGGTGATGACCACAGGCGTGGTGCGCGAAGTCACCGAGTGCGCCAGCGGTGAACCCGCCCACGACCCTTGGCCGCTCGTCAAGATGGTGGTGGCGCCAAACGAAGGCGGCGTGGTGCTGACGTTGCTGAAATTAAGGCGCACGTTGGCGCCGACGCCGCCGGTGGTGCGGACGTAGACCCGCAGCGCGGAGGTGGCGACGCCGAGTTGATAGTCCTCGACCTCGCCGGACGGCATCCACGAACTGGTCGCCGGGTTGGCCGGGCCGCGCGACGTGGCGGTCACACCCGCGTCGTTGGAGACGCGCACGCGCAAGTAGACGGTTGCGGTGTTGGAGGAAGGCAGAGTTGTGCCCACCTGGTAGTCACAGTAGGAATAGCCGGATCCATCATCCGGCTTGGTGCAGGTCAACGGTGTGTTGAAGGTGGTGGCCGCGCCAGAGCTGCTGACCGAGGTGATCCAGGCGCCAACGGTCGAGGCGGCGACGGCTTGAGCGTCGCCGGACACCTTGATCCGGAAACGATAGCGCTTTCCGACCACCATGGTCTTGCCTTGGACGGACTCCCAATCGCCCGCCGCGACTGTCCCGCTGGTCGGGATCGGGGCGAACTCGGCGCCGTCGTCAGTGCTGTGAGCGGCCGCCGCCGCGTGGTTCACGCCGTCGTCATAGATGCTGGCCGTCTGGCCGAGGTAGAGGTACGGCTCGCCGGCCCGGTACGGGTTGGCGTAGGGGCCGGACTGGGCGTTGGTGGTTTGCGTGAGCGGAGCGTCGCCCCAGGATGCCGCGGCGGTGATGCCGAAGTCGGCCTGCACCACGGCCATGTCGGTGTTCATCTGTACACGGCTGACGATGGCGGCGCCACCGGTGGCCGCGAAGAGGTTGGCCGTGGTCGTGTTGACAGTGGCCGCGCTGATCGCGTCGACGCCGTCAGTCCTCGCCCCAAGGCACTTGCCGCTGACGAACTGCTCCTGGTAGTCGGCGCCGCCCGAGGCGCAGTAGGAGGTGAGGATGTTGGCAGCACCCGAGGAGCCGTCAGCGTAGAACGATTGCGCCGCGGCGTAGGTCTGGGTCGCGTTGACGTTGTTCACGGTCGGTCGCTTGATGCGCACCGCGTACTCCCCGGAGGCGGAGTTCATCAAGGATGAATAGCTTCCCTCGGTGTTGGTGGTCAGCGACGCGCGCAGCGTCCATGTGGCGCCCGAGCGCTGCCAGACCTCCACTGGGACGTTGGGAGCGACCGGATCGCCCACGATTGACCCGTCGCCGTTCACGTCGTTGTAGACGGTGCCTTGGACGACGGGTGCGGCCTGAGCTGAGGCCAAATCTATTTCGTGGGAGGTGTCGGCCAGGAAGGTGGCAGCTCCGGACATCGTGTCCCAACGCCAAATGTTGCCGTTCGAGTGCTGGGTGTACAAGGACCCTTCGAGGAAGGCCATGCCCCAGACCGCGGTGTTGATGGCGCTCGCGCCGGTGCTGGCGGTGAACGCGCGGACGACCTCAAAGGTCCATGGCGTCGTGGAGGAGACAGACTGAGGTTCGCCGTTCACGTGCGGGACGTTGATTCGCAGCAACGCGTGGTTGTCCTCTCCGTCGGAGCCCCTGGTCAGGAACAGGTAGAGGTTGCCATTGGCGTCGATGGCCATGTCGGAGCCGGCCTCCCAGTTCCTGCTGTAGTTGTCTCCGGTCAGCGCGTTCCACTGGGCGTTGATGGTCTGGCCGGCCGACGGAGGCGTGAAGGCGTTCGCGGCCGCGACGCATTCGGAGCCGGATCGGTTCAATCTGATGATGACGGGCTGGGCATTGGTGAGGCTGCTGCTCGAGCCGTTCATGCTCGGCGAAGGACCACCCCTCACAACGTAAAGGTAGCCGTTCTTCTGGTTGATCTCGCCGCTCCACATGGAGCCGCTGGTGGAGACGCCGGCGCAACTTGGGAAGGCGCTGTAGGCGGTGCCGTTGACCCTGCCGGCGTCCGGGTCCGAGATGAACACCGTGTGGCGGCTGTTGTTCTCGTCCACGTCGACCATGTGCAAGAGCTCGTCGCCAAGATGTTTGAAGATGGGGCCAACGGCGAGGGTGTCGCCGGAGCTGGTGTTGCCCACGGTGCCGTTCGTGGTGCCCGTCCCCAAGAACCGATCCGTCGGGTCCCGATAGACCGGGTCGAGGTCGTCGGGATAGGTCCAAGACCTGTAGGTGTTGGATCCCAGGCTGCCCTTGATCCAGAGGTCGCTCTTCTTGAACACCCCATCCCAGCCGTTCTGGAAGGTGACAGCGCCGGCGGGAGCAGCGCTCATCCAGCTCTGGGCGAGCGTCAGCCCCCCGAGGCCGATCGCAGCGGTCATCAACAGCACAACTGGCTTGACCACGGCCTTGGGCAGGCGCCTCATCGCGCCAGCCAGCGACAGTGTGGACGTGGAGTCATACCTGGGGGAGCGATTCGCACTCATCGGAGCAACTTCCTTGCTTGAGATGGCCACCGCCGGCCGGGCCGACGGCATGTTCCTGCGGGAGCCCGCGGATCCTCGGAACCTTGGGCACTGCCAGACGGTCTTGGGGAGACGGCGCGAACCCACGCCGCGCCCCGCGGCAACCTGGTAGAGGCACTCTGGGCGGACTTGCCCAGATCAGACCTCTATGAAATGTATCGGGGGGCGCCTGCCAAATGGCGGCCATCTGCGTACTATCACTCAGTGCCAGTTGGCGTCATCAGCCAAGAGTCCGCTCGGGGTGGCACGCCCGCGGAGCGCGTCGGTTCGCACGCGGCGCCGAGCGGTGTCAGGCAGGGCGGCTGCCCGCGGCCCCGCAGGCAGGCCGCGGCCGCGCCATACGTGCTGGTCAGAGCGTGTTTTCCAGGGCCCTAAAGACGCCCCAGACAAGGGGCTCGAATAGGTTCGCGGAGCCCTTCCACCGCAATCCCAGACAGCTCAAATCTTGTGGCGGCACAACATGCGCGTCCGCAGCGCCCGCGCGCCCCCCAGGGACCCTGCGCGAGGTTCAGGCGGCGGGGACCGAAGTCCTGATCGCGGCAGGTCGACCGCCCACGACACGGCGACGCCTCGGCCCCAACACGCCGTGCCCCCAGCGAGACTCGAACTCGCAACGCGCCGGTTTTAAGCCGGCTGCCTCTGCCAATTGGGCTATGGGGGCTCTCGTCACGCCAAGCGTAGACGCGTCAGCGGACCACACCAGCGGCCGCGAGGGCGATGCCGTCGAGAATGTCATGTTCAGCCGCCACGACCCAGCTAAGGTCGGCGCCGGCCTCCGCCACAGCGTCCCGCACCCGGAGCAGCACCCGCGAGAACACCAAAGCGCCCGCGCCGATCACGTCCACCCGGCCCGGATGCATGAAACCCAGCCGAGCCCGGGCCGCGCGAGTCGCCTCCCACAGCGCCCGGCACGCCTGAAGCATCTGGTCGAAGGGGACACGCGCGCCATCGACCCGCCGGGGATCGTAACGCTCCAAACCGAGCGCCGCAGCCGTGACAGTGGTGATGGACCCAGCCAATCCCACCAGCGTGCGGGCCTCGCCCAAGGGGACACGGCGCGCCGCGACGTCCAGCACGGCATCGACGTCCGATGCCGCCGCCCTCACCTCCGCGCGCGTCGGCGGATCCGATCTGAGGTGGCGTTCCGTGATGCGCACACAGCCCACATCCATCGAGAACGCGTGCTCCGCGCGCTCGCCGCCGAGCACCAGCTCCGTCGAGCCGCCCCCGAGATCCACGCAAAGGAACGGACCCGGCAGATCCGCCGCGAGCGAACTCCGCGCCCCCGCGAACGAGAGATGGGCCTCCTCAAGACCGTCGATCACCTCTGCCTCCACGCCGAGGCGGTCCCTGACTCCGTCTAAGAACACATTCCGGTTCGCCGCGTCACGAGTGGCCGATGTCGCCACGAAACGCAAGCGTTCGACACCCGCCTCCTCGCACAGGCGACCGAAGCGGGCCGTCGCGTCCAAGGTTCGCTCCAGCGCCTCCGGGGCGAACCAGCCCAGACGGTCGACCCCCTGACCCAGCCGAACGATCTCCATGACCCGTGTCACGTCTTCGACCGTGCCCGATGCCGTGTCGACGTCCGCGATCAACAAGCGGATCGAGTTGGTGCCGCAGTCGATCGCGGCAGCCCTGACTCTTGAGTCGTCAGACATCCGCGGGGCCTCGTCCCGGCGTCATGGCGGCGCGGCAGGCGCAGCGGTCGGGTCGCCAGTCGGGGGCGGCCGCCAGCAGGGCGAGATCGCCGACCGGGTTGACGCCAGGACCCGCGGCCAACGCGTGCGCCGCCAGCGCGTGGAGGCATTTGACACGATCCGGCATGCCGCCGGCGGAGACGCCGGCGAGCGCTGGCGGCTCGCCGAGTTCGCCTCGGCGAGACAAATAGTCCTGGTGGGCGCGGCGGTGACCCGCCGCCAGCGCCGGGTCCTCGGCGAGGGCACGGTTGAACGCGGCCATCGCTCCCGCCGACTCGAGCCGGCTGATCGCACGCGCGGCGGCGGGATGCGTCAAGTAATAAGTGGTGGGGAACGGAGCGCCGTCCGGGAGCAGCGGCGCCGTTCGCGCCACCAGGGGCGCGCCGCACCGGCAGCGTGCCGCGACCGCGACCACCGCGCGGGGCGGGCGACCCAGTTGCCGCGCCAGCGCGGCCAAATCGGCGGCGGTGACGACCGGGCGGGAGCGGATCGCCTCGGGCGGCGCGGCGGGCGGGCGGACCGAGTCGAGCACGGCGGACCACGCGGCCTCCGGGCGAGGCGCGAGGGCGGCGGGCGGGGTCACGGCGTGCCGACCTTGCCGGCGACCAGCGCGGACTCCCAGAGTTCGACGTACCAAGGGTCGGTGTTTGATGCGGTGGCGTCGTCGCTGAGATGGGTCGGCTCTGAGACCGGCTGCGGGGCGGCCGATGGCGTGGGGGCGTTCTCCGGGTCGGCGACGCGGAACGTGCGATCACCCGGCATGGCGAAGCTCAAACGCTCACGGGCTTGGGCCTTGACATAGGCCGGGTCCTCCCAGCGTTTGAGAGCCGCCTCGAGTTCCGCCGAGGTCTGCGCAGCCACCGCCACCTGCGCCCGCAAATCACGGATCTGGACCTGCTGCGCCATGTGGAGCCGCAGCGTGGGGAAGATCAACGTGAACGCGACCAGCCCGATCGCCGCCAGCATCACGATCTGGAAACCGATGCGGAGACGACGTTTCGCGGCCAGCGCCTCCTGCCGTTTGGCGGCGTCGATCCCGTCCGCGCGGGCACGCAACCGACCCGCCGCGCCGGGACGGCGCTGAGACGGGTGAGACGAACGGGGCCTGGCTGCCATCTCTCCATCATGCCGCACCGGCCGCTGGGGAAAGCCCGGGTCGGGGGAGAGTCCGGTTTTCGGGCGTGTTGACGGCCGCGCTTCAGCTGGCGGCGGCCGCGGCGCGGTTCGCAGTTGTGGGGGCGGCCACGGCGCGCGACGACGGAGTGTCGGCGCGGCCCGCGGCCGCGGCCCAGCCACGGTGTGAACGGCGGCCACGGCACGGTTGGCGCCGCGGCCGCCTCGGTGGGACGAGCTTGAACGCTACGCGCTGAAGCGGGGGAAGGCGGACTTGCCGGCGTAGCGGGCGGCATCGGCCAACTGCTCCTCGATACGGAGCAGCTGGTTGTACTTGTTGACGCGTTCGCCGCGGGCGGTGGCGCCCGTCTTGATCTGGCCGCCATTGACCGCCACGGACAGGTCCGCGATGGTGGTGTCCTCGGTCTCGCCGGAACGATGCGAGGTCATCGCGGCGAAACCGGCGCGATGAGCCAACTCGACCGCCTCAAGGGTCTCTGTGACCGTGCCGATCTGGTTCAACTTGACCAGGAGCGCGTTCGCGGCCTTGGTCGCGATCCCCTTGCTGAGACGCTCCGGGTTGGTGACGAACAAATCGTCGCCCACGATCTGGACCGCGGCGCCGATCTCGGCGGTGAGCCGGGTCCAGGCGTCCCATTCGTTCTCCGAGAGCGGGTCCTCGATGGAGACCAGCGGATAGTCCGCGATCAGCTTCTTGTAGTAGTCGATGATGAAATCGGTGGTGCGGGGCTCGCCTTCGAACTGGTAAGCCCCGTCCTTGAAGAACTCGGTCGAGGCGACGTCCAACGCCAAGGCGACATCCGCGCCCGGTTTGAAGCCGGCTTTCTCGATCGCGGCGACGATCTCGTCCAACGCGTCGGCGTTGGACGGCAGGTTCGGGGCGAAACCGCCCTCGTCGCCGAGACCGGTGCCCAGGCCCTTGCCCTTGAGCACGCTCTTGAGCGCGTGATAGACCTCGGCGCCCCAGCGCAGCGCCTCACGGAACGAGGGAGCGCCGATCGGGGCGATCATGAACTCCTGGATGTCCACGTTCGAATCAGCGTGGGAGCCGCCGTTCAGAATATTCATCATCGGGACGGGCAGAACATGGGCGTTTGGGCCGCCGATATAGCGGTAGAGCGGCAGATCAGCCGAGATCGCCGCGGCGCGAGCCGCCGCCAGCGAGACGCCGAGGATCGCGTTGGCGCCGAGGCGCTCCTTGTTGGCGGAGCCGTCCAGGTCGATCATCGCCTGGTCGACCAGCCGCTGATCCGCGGCGTCCAGGCCGATGACCTCCGGCGCGATCTCTTCGATCACAGCCGCCACAGCGCCTTCGACGCCTTTCCCGCCGTAGCGGGGCTTGTCCGGGTCGCGGCGCTCGACCGCCTCGAACGCGCCGGTGGACGCGCCCGACGGCACGGAGGCGCGCGACAGAGTTCCGTCGGCCAGGCCCAGCTCGACTTCGACGGTTGGATTGCCGCGCGAGTCGAGAATTTCACGCGCAAGAACATGATCGATGATCGCCACAGTAGACTCCTCAAAATTCCTCAGAGATACGGACTGCTTTTCGCGTGAGCAATCGTACCGCGCGAGGACTGGGGCCAGTCGGCACAGGGGTCCCCGGTCCGCGGTCCTGGATGTCACCGGGCGGACGGCGGGGCGCGGGCGGGGCGGACGGCATCGGGCGACGCGCGGCGAACGGGGCGGACGGCATCGGGCGATGGGCGGGAAGCCTACGCGAGGAGGGCGCGGACGCCGGCCTCCAACGCGGCGAGACGTGCCCCCGCCTCGCGCCGCGCGCGGCTGATGGCGAGGAAATCGGCGGTCGGCGACACCGGCTGAACGACCTCCAAATAGCACTTGACCTTGGGTTCTGTGCCGGACGGGCGCACGATCACGCGCGAGGCGTCCGCGAGCGAGAACACCAACGCGTCGGTGGGGGCGAGGCCCTCCCAACCGGCGGCGAGATCGGCCGTGCGGGTCACCGCCACATCGCCGACACGCTGCGGGGCGGCGCGGCGGACGGCGCGCATCACGGAGCCGAGGCGCGACGCGTCGTCGAAGCGGAGGGCGACCTGGCTGGTGACGTGCAGCCCGTGGCGGCGGGCGAGATCGTCCAACAAGTCGATCAACGACCTGCGCGCGAGCTTCGCGCGGGCGGCTAGGCGCGCCACCGCGAGGCCGGCGGTGATGCCGTCCTTGTCGCGCGCCAAATCCGGGCGGACGCAATAGCCGATCGCCTCCTCGTAACCGAAGATCAGACCGGGGGTCCGGGCGATCCACTTGAAACCTGTCAGGGTTCGCTGATAGCGAAGCAGATGCTCGCGAGCGATCCGGCCGAGCAACCGCGACGAGACCACCGAGCAGGCGAGAGCAGGCCGTTCGCCGTCCGGCGCCAAGGGCTGGGACCAATGGCGCGCGAGATCGTCGCCGAGGATGGCGCCCAACTCGTCGCCGGTGAGACGACGCCAGCCGCCGCCACGCGGTTCGCGGGGGTCATAGACCGCCACGGCGCAACGATCCGCGTCCGGGTCCAGCGCGATCACCAGATCGGCGCCGATCCGTTCGGCGAGCGCCATGGCGAGGTCGATGGCGCCAGGCTCCTCCGGGTTGGGGAACTCCACAGTGGGGAAATCAGCGTCCGGGTCGCGTTGCTCCGCCACCGAGTGCACATCCGTGAAACCCGCGGCGGCGAAGGCGGGCAGCGCCAGCCGCGCCCCGACCCCGTGCATCGCTGTGTGCACAATCCTCAGATCGGCGGCGCCGGGCGCCGGGGACACCCCCGCGACCGCCTCCCGCAAATATCCACGTTCCAGATCCGCGCCGACCATCTGCCAGCCGCGGGGCGCGCGCAGCACCTGATTGGCCGGGGGCGCCTGGGCGATTTGGGCCTGGATCTCCAGGTCAACCGGTGGCGTGAGCTGGACGCCCCGGCCCGGGCCGCGCTCCAGACGGCCGCCCAGATAGACCTTGCAGCCGTTGTCGTGGGCGGGGTTGTGCGATGCCGTCACCATCACGCCGGCATCCGCGTCCAAACGCCGCACCGCATACGCCAGCAGTGGAGTGGGGCAGGGTTTAGCCCACAGCAGCGCGCGGGCGCCCGCTGCGACCACCACCGCCGCG
>JAITLE010000206.1 GCA_031278075.1 Bifidobacteriaceae bacterium
ACGCCATCCGGGAGGAGATGGTGACTAGCCTCGTCACGGTGATCGGCCCGATGGGCAACCTGCTGGCGGACAGCGAGGACCACGCCCGCAAGTTGGTTCTGCCGTTCCCTGTGATGGACAACCAGGATCTCCAAAAGGTGGCGCGGATCGGCCGCTACAAGACGAAGTCGGGCGGTTTCACCGCGGTCACAGTCCGCGGTTTGTACCGTGTCGCGGGCGGCGGCGCCGCCCTGGCCGGCCGGCTCGAGGAGATCTTCGCCGAGGTCGACACCGCCATCGCGGCCGGCAAGAGCTTCATCGTGCTGTCGGACCGCGACTCTGACGCCGAGTTGGCCCCGATCCCGTCCCTGCTGCTGGTCAGCGCGGTGCATCACCACCTGCTGCGGAACCATTCCAGGACCAAGGTCGGGATAGTCGTCGAGGCCGGCGACGTCAGGGAGGTGCACCACGTGGCGCTCCTGATCGGTTATGGGGCCGCGGCGGTCAACCCGTATCTGGCGATGGAGTCGGTCGAGAAACTCGCCGCGGCGGGCGACTTGGGCGAGATCAGCCCCGAACAGGCGGTCGCGAACCTGATCAAAGCCCTCGGCAAGGGCGTCTTGAAGGTCATGTCGAAGATGGGCATCTCGACGGTCTCCTCATACCGCGCCGCCCAGATCTTCGAGGCGGTCGGGTTGTCCCAGGAGCTGATCGACCGCCACTTCTGCGGCACCACTTCGCGCTTGGAGGGAATCGGTCTGGACGGGATCGCCGCCGAGGTGGCGGCCCGCCACTCCAAGGCTTACCCGAAGGCGGCCCTCGGCAACGAACCCGAGGTCCTCCCCTCCGGCGGGCAATACAAGTGGCGCAGGGACGGCGAGACCCACCTGTTCTCGCCGGATGCGATCTTCGAGTTGCAGACCGCGGTCCGCCGCCGGGACTACCAGCTGTTCAAGCGTTACACGGCCCGGGTGGACGACCAATCGAAGGCCTTAGCGACGCTCCGCGGCCTGTTCAAGTTCAAGCATGGTCTGCGGCCCGCGGTCCCGCTCGCGGAGGTCGAGCCCGTCAGCGAGATCGTCAAGCGTTTCTCGACGGGCGCCATGTCCTACGGCTCGATCTCGATCGAGGCGCATGAGACGCTGGCGGTCGCGATGAACCGGCTCGGCGCCAAGTCGAACACCGGTGAGGGCGGCGAGGATCCGCGCCGCCTCCACGACCCGGCGACGCGTTCCGCGATCAAACAGGTCGCCTCGGGCCGCTTCGGGGTGACCGCGGAGTATCTGACCAACGCGGACGACATCCAGATCAAGATGGCCCAGGGCGCCAAACCCGGCGAAGGCGGCCAGCTTCCGGGCGCGAAGGTCTACCCGTGGGTGGCCGCGACCCGGCACTCCACTCCGGGCGTGCAGCTGATCTCGCCGCCGCCGCACCACGACATCTATTCGATCGAGGACCTCAAACAGCTGATCCACGACCTGAAGAACGCGAATCCGAGCGCCAGGATCCACGTCAAACTGGTCGCCGAGGTCGGCGTCGGCACCGTCGCCGCGGGCGTGTCCAAAGCGCACGCGGACGTGGTGCTCATCTCGGGGCACGATGGCGGCACCGGCGCCTCGCCGCTCACCTCGATCAAACACGCGGGCGGGCCATGGGAGCTGGGCCTCGCGGAGACCCAGCAGACGCTGCTGCTGAACAACCTGAGGGACCGCATTTGCGTGCAGGTCGACGGCCAGTTGAAAACGGGCCGTGATGTGGTGATCGGCGCCCTGTTGGGCGCCGAGGAGTTCGGGTTCGCCACCGCGCCGCTGGTCGCGTTGGGGTGTGTCATGATGCGGGTCTGCCAGAAGGACACCTGCCCCGTCGGCGTGGCGACCCAGAACCCGGAGTTGCGCGCCCGCTTCGGCGGCAAACCCGAGCATGTGATCGCCTTCTTCGAGTTCATCGCCGAAGAGGTCCGCGAACACCTGGCGGCACTCGGCTTCAGGAGCCTGGATGAGGCGATCGGCCAGGTCGGCGTGATCGACGCGGCGGACGCCAGCGCTCACTGGAAAGCCCGCGGCCTGGACTTGGGTCCGATCCTCGCCGAGCCGCCCAACCCGGCCGGGTCCCCTCTCAGGCGTGTCCGCGGCCAAGACCACGCCCTCGAGGCCGCGCTCGACAACAGTCTGATCGCCCAAGCCGCGCCCGCCCTCGAACGAGGCGAGCCGGTCTTCATCGAGACCCCGGTGCGCAACGTCAACCGCACCGTCGGCACGATGCTCGGCCACGAGGTGACCAAGCGCCTGGGCGGCGCCGGTCTGCCGGACGGCACGATCGACATCACTTGCGTGGGCACCGGGGGGCAGAGCTTCGGCGCGTTCTTGCCGCACGGGATCGTGCTGCGGCTGGTCGGCGACTCGAACGACTACCTGGGGAAGGGCCTGTCCGGCGGGCGGATCGTGGTGCGGCCGGCTGAGGACGCCCCGTTCGACGCGGCGCGCACGGTGGTCGCCGGCAACGTGATCGGCTACGGCGCCACTTCCGGGGAGATCCTGTTGCGCGGCAAGGTGGGGGAGCGGTTCGCGGTGCGCAACTCGGGCGCGACGCTCGTGGTGGAAGGGGTCGGCGACCACGGCTGCGAGTACATGACCGGCGGGGTCGTGGCGGTGCTGGGGCCGACGGGACGCAACTTTGGCGCCGGGATGTCGGGCGGCCGCGCCTACGTGCTGGACTTGGACCGCTCGCGGCTCGCGCCGGGCGCAGCCGAACGCGGCGAGCTGCTGTTGGAACCGGTGGATGACCCAGACCAGTTGGCCGCGCTGTTGCGTCGCCACGCGCTTGAGACCGGCTCGCGGACGGCGGAGGAGCTGCTCGCGGACTGGCCGGCGGCACTGGCGCGTTTCACTCAGGTGGTGCCGCGCGATTTCAAGCGGATGCGGGAGGCGTTGGCCCGGGCGGAACGGCGGGGGCTGGACTACCACGACCCGGGCACGTGGCGCGAGATCATGAAGGAGGCGTCGCGTGGCTGATCCGACTGGGTTCTTGAAGGTGCGTCAGCGGGAGCTCCCGCTGGATCGGCCGTGTTCGCTGCGGCTGCTCGATTTTCGGGAGGTGCGCGCCGAGGGGCCGCTCGACGAGGTGATGCTGCACCGCCAGGCGGGGCGTTGCATGGATTGCGGTGTGCCGTTCTGCCACCGCGCCTGCCCGCTCGGGAACCTGATCCCGGAGTGGAACGATCTGGCGTGGCGCGGCGACTGGCGTGAGGCGTCAGAGCGGCTGCAAGCCACGAACAATTTCCCGGAGTTCACGGGCCGGATCTGCCCGGCGCTCTGTGAGGGTTCTTGTGTGCTCGGCATCAGTCAGCCGCCGGTGACGATCGAGTTGCTGGAGATGGCGGTCATGGACCGGGCGTTCCGGGAGGGCTGGGTCAGGCCTGAGATCCCTGAGCGGCTGACTGGTCTGACTGTGGCCGTGGTCGGCTCGGGGCCGGCCGGGTTGGCTTGCGCGCAGCAGCTGACGCGTGCGGGACACACGGTCGCGGTCTATGAGCGGGCGGACCGGCCTGGGGGGTTGCTGCGCTACGGAATCCCCGATTTCAAGCTTGGGAAACATCATCTGGATCTGCGTTTCTCACAGATGCAGGCCGAGGGGACCCGGTTCCGCACTGGTGTGGAGATCGGCCGGGACATCGCTTGGGACGATCTCGCGGAGCGCTATGACGCGTTGGTTGTCGCAGTCGGGTCGACCGTGCCGCGTGATCTGCCGTTGCCGGGCCGGGCGCTCGCTGGGATCGAGTTCGCCAAGCCGTTCTTGGAGCAGGCGAACGTGGTCGCCTCGGGCCGGATGGTCGCGAAGGCGATCTCCGCGGCGGACAAGCACGTGGTGGTGATCGGCGGCGGCGACACGGGTTCGGATTGTGTGGGCACGTCGCTGCGGCAGGGGGCCCGCTCCGTGACTTCGCTGGAGATCATGCCGCGGCCGTCGGACCGGCGTCCGGACAATCAGCCGTGGCCGATCTTCCCTCAGGTGTTCAAGACTTCCTCTTCCCATGAGGAGGGCGGCGAGCGTCTTTACGGGGTGACCGCCTTGGAGTTCATCGGCGCCGACGGACGCGTGGCGGCCATCTCGCTGGCCGATGCCGTGCGGTCGCCTTCGGGTGGTTTCGCCGCGGTCCCGGGGACGACGCGGCGGCTGCCGGCGGATCTGGTGTTGATCGCGATGGGTTTTGTGGGGCCGGAGGCGGAGACGATCACGGCTCAGTTGGGCTTGGAGCTGACGCCGCGCGGCGCGCTGGCGCGGTCCGCCGGTTACGCGACGTCCCGGGATGGCGTGTTCGTGGCCGGCGACGCCGGCCGCGGCCAGTCGTTGGTGGTTTGGGCCATCGCGGAGGGTCGCGCCTGCGCGGCCGCGGTGGACGCCTACTTGCAAGGTTCGTCGGAGTTGCCCAGTCCGGTCCCGGCTACGGCGGCGCCACTGAGCCTTTGAGGTTCTGTTCGGGTGTTCCGCCCGGTGCGGGGTGTCGGCTTCGGGTGGGGGCGCTCTTGCCCCGGCGTGGTCGCGGGCTCGTGATTGGGCTTATTCGGTGGCTTAGGATTCGTCTTTCTCGGGGGCTGGTTTCGCGCCTTGGACACGCTTGTAGGCATCCAACCAAGCCTGGAGCTTGGTGACCGCGTCTTCGACCTCGTTGACTCGCGTGGGCGTCATGTCAGCGGGATCGGCCGAAGGGGCGATCGTGAGGCGGCGCGACGGGTACCTGATCAGGCCCACGATCTCCGGAATGCAGTCGTCCACGTGCTTGTACTTCTTCTGGATGATCGCGAACCGGAGGTATGAGAGGTCGTCGAGCCGTCTCAACCCCTGCATGGCGAAGGCCGCGAGCTGCGACGACTTGACGATCTTTTGGCCCTCGAGTCGGCCGAGCACCCATTCGGCGATCTCAGGGACTATGTGCACTAGACCGGGCTTGGTGACCAACGCTCGTTCAAGGCTTTGCCGGAGTTGGCGCAGACGGAATTCGACGCGGGTCCCGTTCGATTTGAGGACCCAATCTGGATGGCTGTGCCTGCGGTTCGGCCACCAGCGGCCGGGCGCTTGTAACCATTTCTCGTAGTCTTGTTCCGGCGGGTCCACGCCAGGTTCCCCGTCTTTTGGAAACCAGTGCCACCACACCTCTTGCACAAGTGCTCCCCGGTCCGCCTGTCTGTCTTCCACGCCCTGCTCGGGTTTGAGCTGGGGATACCGCACGGAAAGCCACTTGAGGAGCGTCATCGCGTCGTTGATCGACTTCGGGACGTCCGGGATTTCCTTGTAGGTCCGCTGGCCCTCGCTGGCGTAGCCCGGGAGTTGTGGTCCGCTCGCCGGGGCGTCGCTGCCGCGATGCGCCATGGTGTACAAGAGTCCGGCGATGCGGAACGACGATGTCTCCTGGAATGCGCGCTCCACCGCCACGAGGATGTGGCGGTCCCAGATGACTTCTTTGACTGGGCCGTGCTTTTTTCGCTCTTGATTGAGGCGGTCCCATTGATCGACGACGACCCGATCTGCGTCTGTGAGATCGAGCCTCAGGTCGGCTAGATCAGCGGCGAGGGCGTCGCAGGCCTGGTCGACCAGCCGTACCACGTCGGACTTCTGCATGAACCCGGCCACCGCCAGGGTCACGTCCTCGAAGAGCGACTCTCGGTTGAACCGGCCGCTGAGGCATCCGTGCTTCCAGGAGGCCACCGCCACGTTCTTCAGTGGTGGCAAGTCGAAGGTCTCCGTGGTGGTGACCGAGTGCCCCGCTTCGCATCGCCGCTCGCGCCTGGTGGACTTGCCGTCAGAGCTCCGACGGGTCTCGACGACCTGGAGCTTCTCGTTCTTCCTCCCCTCGAGGCGGAGGCAGGTCGGGCAGTACATGTGGTTCGCGTCTCCGTTCAAGCCCCTAGGTCTGGGGCCGGCTGAATAGTCCTATGGCTACAAAGCATACATCGCCGATGCGCATATGTGCGAGCCGCGCGCGCCGCGGCCCCAGATCTAGGTAGATCCGCTCACCCGCAGGATCTCGGTGTTGCGAGGCGATGCTGGATCTGGCAATATTAAAGGCCTGGCTCGCCGTGGACGGCGAGCCAGGCCCCAAGACGACTCGTCAGGGGGTTCCAGCCTCCTGGCGGGTCTCGCAACGCTCGAGCGCGAACGGATTTAGCAACCGATTTTCAGGAGGACGTCACGATGACGCGAAACATTAGCACCCGAACCCATAGTTCTGCTTCAGTTCCCTGGGGGTGGCCGGTGACGGGCCAAACGAGTTGGCGCATGGCCGGTAAGCTGGGGCGCGACCCCCGCTGGCGAACCGTTGAGGACCAGCCGATGCCGCCGAGTCCAGCCACCGGCGCCGGCGGCGCGGCTGAGCCGTCGCTGTCGGTGTTCATCAGCTACCACAGGGAGGACAACCAGACCTTCGGGCTGGTCGACCCGCTCAAGCAGCACGTCCCCCTCCGCTTCAAAGCGGTGACCGGCAGAACACTCCCAACATTCGTCGACACCGACCAGCCCGGCGGGGTCGAATGGGAGCGCAACGCGAGGCACGCCGCCGACATCTGCCCGTTCTGCCTGCTGCTGCTGTCCGCCGCCTACCTCGCCAGCGAGAACTGCCTCAAAGAGGTCACCTGGTTCCTCGACGCCGACCGCTCTGCCGCCCGGCCCCTGACAATCGTCCCGATCTCCCTGATCCCGGTCGACTTGCTGAAAAAGCACTGCCCGCCCGAGGCGCGCCGAACCCTGGACCGGCTGATGGCCTTGCAGATGTTCGA
>JAITLE010000269.1 GCA_031278075.1 Bifidobacteriaceae bacterium
CGCGCCGCCACGGCGGCCGATCTCGCCGCCCTGGCGGGCGCGCAAGCGCTGATCGACGGCTTGACCGAGGCCGAGGCGTGTGCCGCGGCGGACCGAATCGCGGGCGAGGTCGGAGCCGAGGTCACGCTGTGTGTCTCGGCGGAGGCGGGCCGGCTCCGGGTGGCCTGCGCGGTCGCGGTCGACATGGGGTTGTTGGGCCGCCGCACGGCCACTGCGGCCGCGGTGGCCGGCCCGCCTTGAGGCGGCCCCGGCGCGGCCGGTCAAGGCGCGTCCGTGGCGTCACCCGACACGCCGTCAGCGGCGCCGCCGGGGGCGCCGTCCGGGATACCGCCGGGGGTGCCGTGAGGGGTGCCGTCCGGGGCCGCCGGGGCGCCGTCAGGGACGCCGTCAGGGATGCCGCCGGGGGCGCAGTGAGGTGTGTCGTCCGGGGGAGCCGTCGGGGCGCCGTCCGGGATGCCGCCGGGGCCGTCAGGGACGCCGCCGGGGCCGCCGGGGCGGCCGGGGCGGCCGGGGCGGCCGGGGCGGCCGGGGCGAGACGAGAGCAAGGCCTCGACCAGGGCCAACGCCCCGGGTTTGGACAGCATCTGGTTGCCGTTGCCGCATTTCGGCGATTGGACGCAGGAGGGGCAGCCCGTCTCGCAGCCGCAGGCGGCGAGGCGATCGCGGACCGCCCGCAACAACGCGTTGTGCTCGGTGTAGGCCCGCCGCGCGAACCCGGCGCCGCCGGGCGCCGCATCGTGGATGAAGATCGTCGCGGCGGCGGTGTCTTGGTGCGACGCGGTCGACAAACCGCCCAGATCCCAACGGTCGCAGGTGGCCAACAACGGCAGCAAACCGATCGCGGCGTGCTCCGCCGCATGAAGTGCCGCCGGCGTCGTGTCGGGTGTCAGGCCGGCGGCCGCCAAGGTCTCAGGCGGCGCCGTCACCCACGCGCACGCGGTGCGCAAGCTGGAGCTGGGCATGTCCAGCGGGACGGCGTCGACGCTCGCGCTGTCCGCTCGGGGCGGGCGATCATCGCCGGCCAGGGCCGGTCGGGGCTCGCCTTCGGAGTCATCGCCGGCGGCCGCCTGCAGCATCGCGAGCAGCCTGCCCGAACGGATGCGCATATAGCCCGTGACCTGTGTCGTCACGTCCACCAGGCCGAAGTGCCAACTCGCGCTGGGCTCTTCGGCGCGCGCCAACTCCTTCACCACGCGGATCGCGACCGTGTCCAGCGGCATTGTGCGGTAGGCGGGCTTGGCTCTGGTCATCAGTGCGATCCCGCCCTCGAGATCGAGACAGTCCACCAAGAAAGTCTTGCCCTGATGGACGTAGACCGCTCCCGGATGGGCCACCGCGGGCGCGCGCCCCGCGTCCACTGTGCCGAGGACCTCACCCGTCGCGGCCTCGACCAACTGGACGAGCCCGCCGCCGGCCCCACGCAAGTCGGTCAGATCGGTGGCGCGCTCAGGCAACACCCAGAACCAGCGGTCGCCGCGCCGCCGCAGCGCGCCAGTCCGGCCCAGCTCCTCCAAGACCCCTGGCGCCGTCGGGTCGAGCGCGGCCGCGTCGGCGGTCGTCAGCGGCGACTCGGCGGCGGCGGCCGCCAGGTGCGGCGCCATCACGTATGGGTTGGCCGGGTCGAACACGGCCGCCTCCAACGGGGCTTCCAGCACCGTGGCGGGATGGTCGGCGACATAGCAGTCCAACGGGTCGGCGCCGGCGATCCAAATCGCCAGGCCGTCCTGACCCGCCCGCCCGGAGCGCCCAGCCTGTTGCCGCAGCGCCACGACGGTCCCGGGCCAGCCCGCGGTCAGGACGGCGTCGAGCCCGGCGACGTCGATCCCCAGTTCGAGCGCCGAAGTGGTCACCAAGCCGAGCAGCGAGCCGTCGCGCAGCCGTTTTTCCAGGTCCCGCCGCTCTTCCGGCAGGTAGCCGCCCCGGTAGGTCGCCACGCGGCGGGCGTCCGCGCCATCCAACAGCGCCCGCGCCTCGATCGCGACCGACTCCGCGGCGTGCCGCGATCGCACGAACACGACGGCCCGAGCCCCAGCGGTCACCAAGTCGGCCAGCAGGCGCGCCGCCTCGGCTGCGGCGGACCGCCGTCCGAGCCGCGACAGCTGGTGCGCGTCGGCCGCACGGTCGGCATCGGGCGATGGCGTCACCGACTCGGCCGTCTCCCCCAGTGGCGCGGGCCGCCAAAACACGAAGGTTTGCGCGCCCCGCGTGGCGGTGTCCTCGGTTATCGCGGCGACTTCCGCCGCCTCGGCGCCGATCAAGCGCGCGGCCATGCCGGCTGGGTCGCTCAACGTGGCCGAGGCGGCGAGGATCTTCGGGTCCGCGCCATAGTGCCGGGCGATGCGGCGCAACCGGCGCATCACCCACGCGACGTGGGCGCCGAGCACGCCCCTGTAGGCGTGGAGCTCGTCGACGATCACGTAGCGCAGGCCGCGGAGCGCTCCCGCCCAGCGCTGGTGGCCGGGAAGGAGAGAGAAGTGCAGGAAATCCGGGTTGGTCGCGATGATGTCGGCGTGGGACTGGAGGAAGCGGCGCGCTTCTGGCGGCGTGTCGCCGTCGCAGGTCGCCGCCTGGAGACCCGTCACATCGGCCGCCCGGAACAGCGCCTCGAGTGCCGCCAACTGATCCGCGGCGAGGGCCTTGGTCGGGGCGATGTACAGGGCCGACGGCCTGGTCTGCAGGTCAGCGATGCGCCCAAGCTGGTAGGGCTCGTCGAGCGCGGCCAAGACCGGCGTCCACAGCGCCAGCGATTTGCCGGAGCCGGTTGACGTCGCGATGACGGCGTGACCCTCCCGGGCGGCCTGCATCGCGAGCGTCTGATGGCGCCAGGGGCGTTCGACCCCGAGATTGGCGTAGCCTTCGCGCACCCATTCGGGTGTCCACTCGGGCCAGTCGCCGCTCAAACCTGGCCGCGGCGGCGTGACGGCGACGTGCGTCACGCAGCGGGCGCGTTCGCCCGGGTCGCGCAGGGCGGCGAGCAGCCGGTTCACGGGGTGAATCGTCGCGCGTCCCGGCACGGCGCCGCTAGCGGTTTCGCGCAGAGCCGCGAAAGTGGGCAGACGGCGCACGATGCCGACCGGTCCGGCACGCGCCGCGGTCCCGCGCCCCGTCGACGAACGTTCTCAGGTGGTCTGGACGCCCGGGAAGCCAAATCCGGAGGGGGAACTGAGCGCGGCGACCAGTCCGACACACGCGACCCCGCCCAGTAGCACCGGGCTGCCCACGAGCGAGAGGTACCACTTGTCGTCCGCTCCTTTTATGGCCGACAGACTGAGCACGTTCGCCAAGTCGGGGAAAGCGCTGAAATCGGAGAGGCCGGCTTCAGCGGCTAGGTCCGCCAACTCAGGCTCGCACAGCTCCTCGTCTTCTTCGCCCGGCACGCTCGCGAAGAGGCATTCCCCATCCCATTCGATGACGGCTTGCTCGCCCAGCGCTTCCAACACGAGCTTCAGTTCGCCCGGGTCGGGGATCGCCAGAGAGCCGGCGAAACCCGCGTCTGGGTCGTCCCCGAGGATCGCCGACAGCTCAATGGTCTGCGAGTCTGGTTGCTTCAGCACGAACTCAGCGGAGGCCGACCCGGCGGTTAGGCTGATGGTCCATGTCGCGTCTTCCCTCGCGTACTCGAGGGCGCCGGACGAGAATTCGGCAACGAGAGAGTCGAGGGCGACGGTCGCTGTGGAACCGGAGGTGTCGAGTGTGGTCCCGGACATTTCGGAGATCTCGAGGCCGGAGAGGGCCTCTTCTAACATGTCCGGATCGATCAAAGCCGGCCCGTAGACCGCGAACAGCCGGGATTCGGCCACGGGCAGGGCCTTGGCCAGCTCCCGGATGTCGCCGGTGGCCGCGGTCTCGGCGATCGCCTCTTGGAACTTGGTGACCGCCTCCGCCGGCGACTTCGCGCCCAGCATCTCGTCCGCCGGGATGGGCTCGCCGAGGTCCGAGTCGTCAAGCCCGGCCGCTTCGAAGGCATATTGGGCGAGGGTCATGGTGAGCGAGGTGTACCACTCGCCTTCCTCGTGGACGGTGACGAAGAACAACTCGCGTAGGTTGGCCATCTCAAGGAGGTCGTCGAGGTCCTTGGTGACGGGCAGGATCGAGTCGAGGAAGAGTCTGATCTCCGATTCGCTGACCGAGCCCGTTCCGAGCGCTTGTCCGAAACGGCTCACGTCACCGACGACGGCCGTCAGGTCCATCAGCCCTTCGGCGATCCGTGCGGCGTCGCCGTCGATTGTGACGCTGCCGCCTTCGACGGTGGTGCGTTCGACTCCGGGCACGAGTTCTTCGCTGGAGAGTTCCAGATCGGTGAATTCGATGTCGAGCGCGTCGGTGATCTTGGTCAGCGCGTCGTTGGTCGCGGGGTCCTGCGTGGCGTCGAGGATCTCGCCGGCGATTCCCGCCGTCCAGGTCGCCCAACTGCTGGCCAGGGCACGTTCGGACGGCGGCACGGCGCCGCCCGCTTTGGTCCAGTCGAATCCGGCGGCTCCGGCCAGCAGGCGCTCGACGGCCCCTTCCGGGGTGGCCGAGCCGGACGCGTCGCCGAAGAAGGTGATCGCCCAGATTCCGGCGCCGGTTGCGACGACAGCGGCGGCGGTTATCGCGCCGATCAAAGCGCCACGGCGGCTCCTCTTAGGCGCCGGACCGACGGGGAACACGATCCCGGCGCCGGCGGGCGGATAGGTGGGCGCGGTGGATTGGTCGCCCTGGTGCTGCGCGTAGGCGGCCGACGGCCCGAAAGGAGGTTCAGCCGGGAAACCGAAGGCGGGCCCGACCGGCGCCGTGGCTGGGGCCTCCGGGCGCGGGGGAGCCTCGAATTCGCGTGGCGGGGGCGGCGGCGGTCCAAACCCGACCGGCGCCGTGGGTGGGGCCTCCGGGCGCGGGGGAGCCTCGAATTCGCGCGGCGGGGGTGGCGGAGGCCCGAACCCGCCAGGTGGCGGCGGTTCGAACCCGCCAGGTGGCGGCGGTCCGAACCCGCCGGCGGGCCGCGGGTCTGGCGCGCTCGCGGCGGGCGGCCGGTCAAACCCGCCGCCGGGCGGCGCCCATTGGTCCGACGGTCCAGGGATAGGGGTTTGCCCAGGTGGGACAGAGCTACCGGCTTGCCCGGCGCCCCAAGGCGGTTGCTGGTGGGACATGGCGACCTCCAGATCTTGCAATCAGTCTGCTGGGAGAAGTGTTCCGTGCCGAGGGGCCGGGCTGCAACTCAGCGCTCAACAGGTGGGTGTGTCACCACCCAGTGAGCCAACCGATCCGGAGCGCTTAAACTGGTCAGGGATTGCTAAGGCCGAAGCGCCGAGAGAAAGGCTAACGAGGAGGCGTGATGCGGACAGCGGTGGTGACTGGAGCGTCGAGCGGCATCGGCGAGGCGACGGCGCGAGCGCTGGCCGCCGACGGCTGGCGGGTGGTGTGCGCGGCCCGCCGCGTCGAGCGGGTCCGGGCGCTCGCGCGGGAACTTGGGCCGGACGGCGTCTCGCGCCACCTGGATGTGACGGACCAAGCGTCGGTCGACGCCCTCGCCGCTTCGCTCGATCGCTGTGACCTGCTGGTCAACAACGCGGGCGGCGCGAAGGGACTCACCCCGATCGCCGAGGCGGACGATTCGGAGTGGCGTTGGATGTTCGAGACGAACGTGCTCGGCGCCGTGCGCATGACCCGGGCCCTCCTGCCGAAGCTCATCGCGGCGCCGGCTGCGACCGTGGTCAACGTGGTCTCGATCGCGGGGCGCTATGCCTACGCGGGCGGCGGGGGGTACAACGCCGCGAAGTTCGGGGAGCGCGCGCTGACCGAGGTGCTGCACCGGGAGTTGGCTGGCACGTCGGTCCGTGTCACCGAGATCGACCCGGGCTTGGTCGCGACCGAGTTCTCACTGGTGCGCTTCGCTGGCGACGAGGACGCCGCGGCCGCCGTTTACGAGGGCATTCAGCCTCTCACCGCCGCCGACGTGGCCGAGGCCATCCGGTGGGTGGCGGCGCGGCCGGCGCACGTCAACATCGACGCGCTGACCATCACGACACGCGACCAGGTCGGCCCGGCCAAGGTTCCGCGCGCCTGAGTCTCGTCCCGGCAGGGCCATGGGAGGACTCCCGCGGCGGCGGTCGGTGGTTATGGTCGAGTGGTGAGCACCCGCACTTCTGTCCTGCCGGCGGCGGCGTGGATGGCGGTCAGCGCGACGGGCTGCTGGGCGCTTTACGCGGCCGCCGTGGGCACTGCCCGCGGCCAAGCGGTCGACACGGCAGGTATGGAGGCTGCGTCCGCGTTGCTCTCATCGGCCTCCAGGGCGGCCCAAGTGGCGCTCGATGCCGTCTCCGTCGCCACACTCGCCGCCGCCTGTCTGGTGGTGGCCGCGATCGCGTTCGCTCGGCGACGACCGTCGGTCGCCGCCGGCGCGATCGTCTTGATCGTCGGCGCGAATCTCACGACCCAGTTGCTCAAGAACAGGGTCTTGAGCAGACCGGCTCTGGCCGGGGAGGCGTGGTTCGGGAACTCTTTCCCGTCCGGGCACGCCACGGTCGCGATGTCTGTCGTGTGCGCCTTGATCCTCGCGGCCCCGGCGGCGTGGCGCAACCTTGTGGCCTGGGCCGGTGGCTGTTATGCCGGAGGGATCGGGATCGCGACCGTGGTTCTCAGCTGGCATCGCCCGTCGGATGTGCTGGGCGGCATCCTGGTCACCGGGTTCTGGGCTGGCTTGGTGGTCCTGGTGGGGGTGTTGGCGCGGTCCCAGGAGGCGGGCTGGACGGCATCGGCGCCTGACCGACCCCTGGCCGGCGGCCCGATCGTGTCAGCGGCCGCGGCCGCGACGGTGTTGGGTGCGGCCGCTGCCGCCGCGCTCGGGCTGGGGGGCTTGGCGACCCGCTGGCAGGAGCCGCTCGGGGCGATGCTCACCACGGCGGGCGTCCTCGGCGGCGCGCTGCTCACCGCTGGGCTGTGCGTGCTGTTGGCGCCTCGCCGTGCGCGGCGCGGCGGCGGCGGACCGGTCCCACACGAGCCCGCGACGGCGCATGCGGTCAACTTGAGGTACCGTCAAGGGCCGTAACTGTTCTTTTTCTGGTCTGGCACCTGAAACACGAGGAGGAGATCCGTGGGGACTGGCAAGAAGCTGGTGATCGTGGAATCGCCCACCAAGGCCAAGACCATTGGGCGCTACCTTGGACCGGATTACCTGGTCGAGGCGTCGGTGGGGCACATCCGCGACCTGCCGCAGCCGTCGGAGCTGCCCGCCGAGATGAAGAAAGGCCCCTACGGCCGGTTCGCCGTCGACGTGGACCACGGTTTCGAGCCGTATTACGTGATCGAGGCCGACAAGAAGAAGAAGGTCACGGAGTTGCGCCGGGCGCTAAAGGACGCGACCGAACTCTATCTGGCGACTGACGAGGACCGCGAGGGCGAGGCGATCGCCTGGCACCTCTTGCAGGTCCTCAAACCGAAGGTGCCGGTCAGGCGGATGGTGTTCCACGAGATCACCAGGGACGCGATCAACCAAGCGGTGGCCAATCCCCGCGACGTGGACTTGAACTTGGTGGACGCACAGGAGACGCGGCGCATCTTGGACCGCCTCTACGGCTACGAGATCTCGCCGGTGCTGTGGCGCAAGGTCCGCGCCGGGTTGTCCGCCGGCCGCGTGCAATCGGTCGCCACCAGGTTGGTGGTCGAACGTGAACGCGAGCGGATGGCTTTCCGCTCCGCCGACTATTGGGACATCGCGGGGCGCTTCGCCGCGGCTGGACAAGCTTTCGGGGCCCGGCTCACCCAAGTGGACGGGCGGCGTGTGGCCACAGGCAAGGACTTCGACGATTCCGGCCGCCTCGCGTCAGGGGCGCTGGTTCGGCTGGACGAGCCGCAGGCGATCGCCTTGGCTGAAGCGCTGCGCGGCGCCGAGTTCCAAGTCAGCGACTTGGCGGAGAAGCCATACAGGCGGCGGCCCGCGGCGCCTTTCACCACGTCGACGCTGCAGCAGGAGGCGTCGCGCAAGCTGCGCATGAACTCGCGCACCGCGATGCGCTTGGCGCAGCGGCTCTACGAGAACGGGCACATCACCTATATGCGGACGGATTCGCCCGCTTTGTCGGAGCAGGCGATCCGGGCGGCGCGGGCGCAGGCGCGTGAGCTGTTCGGCGCCGCTTCGGTGCCGGCCGCGCCGCGCCATTACTCATCCAAGGCGAAGGGCGCGCAGGAGGCCCACGAGGCGATCCGGCCCTCGGGTGACGTCTTCGCGCCGCCGGCTGCCCTGGCTGGTCAGCTGACCGCGGACGAACTGAAGCTATACCAGTTGATCTGGATGCGGACAGTCGCTTCGCAGATGACGGACGCGACCGGCCACACCGTCTCGGTGAGCTTGACCGGGCAGGCCGGCGCCGCCGTCGCGGTGTTCGGCGCCGCGGGCACGGTGATCACCGACCGAGGGTTCCTCGCGGCCTACGAAGAAGGCCGCGATCAGGCGCGCTACGAGGACTCGGATTCGCAGGAGGCGCGGTTGCCGCAACTGCGGGCAGGCCAGGACGTGGCGGTCGAGAGCCTGGATCCTCAAGGGCATCAGACCACGCCGCCGCCGCGCTACACGGAGGCGTCGCTGGTCGCGGCGCTGGAGAAGCGCGGCATCGGCCGGCCGTCCACCTATGCGGCGACGCTCTCCGTGATCGAGGACCGCGGCTATGTCGAGCGGCGCGGAATGGCGCTGGTGCCGACCTGGCTGGCGTTCTCTGTCACCCGGTTGCTGGAGGAGAACTTCGCCGACCTGGTCGACTACGATTTCACCGCCGCCATGGAGAACGATCTGGATCAGATCGCCGCTGGGAGCGAGGATCGAACCGCGTGGCTGCGGCAGTTCTATTTCGGTTCCCCGGCGGCGCCGGGCGTGGACGCGGCGCCGCGTGGCGCCGTCACTCCGGTGGGCGGGTTGAAGGGCTTGGTGGAGAACCTAGCTGAGATCGACGCGCGCGAGGTCAACACGGTGGACCTGGGGGACGGGATCGCGCTGCGGGTCGGCCGTTACGGACCCTACCTGGAAACCCAACCGGGCGCCGGCGAGACGCAAGGGCGACGCGCGCGAGTGCCGGCCGATCTCGCGCCCGACGAGCTGACCTTGGACAAGGCGCGAGAGCTGCTCTCGGCGGGCGCCGACGAGGCGCGCTCGCTGGGAGTCGACCCGGCGACTGGGCATGAGATCCAGGTCAGGACGGGGCGTTTCGGTCCATATGTGACCGAGGTCGCGCCCGGTTCCTCGGCGGCTGGCGCCGACGGCGGAGAGACCCGGACCACGGGCGCCAAGGCGCCGAAACCCCGCAACGCGTCCTTGTTCAAGTCGATGAGTCCTGAGACGGTGACGCTGGACCAAGCGCTCCAGCTGCTGTCCTTGCCACGGGTGGTCGGGCGCGACGCGGACGGCACGGAGATCACCGCTCTGAACGGGCGCTACGGGCCCTATGTCAAGTGCGGCGCGGAGTCGCGGTCGTTGGAGAGCGAAGAGCGGCTCTTCACCGTCACCGAGGAAGAGGCGCGCGTCCTGCTCGCCCAGCCGCGCGGCCGGCGGGGCGCGGCCGGCGCGGCGCCGCTGCGCGAACTGGGCCCGGATCCGGCGAACGGCCGGCCGGTCGTGGTCAAGAACGGTCGTTACGGCCCGTACGTGACGGACGGCGAGACCAATGCGACGCTGCCCAAGGGCGAGGACCCGGCCGGCGTGACCCTTGCGAGCGCGGCCGATTTGTTGGCGCGCAAACGCGAGCGCGGCCCGGCCAAGGGCACGCGCGGCCGCTCCCACGCGGGCAAGACGACGCAGGCGCGGGGCGCCGCCACCCGGGGCGCCACCGCCAAGCCGGCCGGCGCCGCGGCCCGTAAACCAGCGGCCGCCACTCGCGCCGCGGCTCGCAAACCCGCTGCCCCTCCAGCCGCGGACACACCCGCCTAGGCGGGCCGCGGAGGCGATGCGCCGATGAACCATGCGAGCGACTCTACGGCCGGGCACTGACACAAATGTTTGACCTGGTGTTTTACCAGCCGTGCATCCCCACTAACACAGGCAACGCGATCCGCTTGGCGGCCGTCACAGGGGTGCGGCTGCACCTGGTCGAACCTTTGGGCTTCGAGTTGACGGACGCCAAGCTGCGGCGCAGCGGCCTGGACTACCACGACCTGGCGGTGCTGCGGGTGCATCCGGATCTGGACGCGGCGTTCGCCGCCACGGCGGCCGGGGCGCGTGTCTTCGCTTTCACCACGCACGCGGAGACGGCGCACACCGCGGTCGCGTATCAGCCGGGCGATGTGCTGCTCTTCGGCCCGGAGCCGGACGGGTTGCCCGCCGCTGTGCTGTCCCACCCGCGGGTGACGGCGCGGCTGCGCATCCCCATGCTGCCCGCCCGCCGTTCGCTGAACCTGGCCAACTCGGCCGCGATCGCGGTCTACGAAGCGTGGCGTCAACAAGACTTCGCTCACGGCGCCTGAGACCGCCGGGCTCCACTCCTCTAGCTGTGCGCCCCCGTCTGTGTCCGATGCCGACCAGCCGAGCGCCGCTCCCGCGCCGCGCGCGAAGCTCTCCGCCGCGCCGCCAGAAGACACGTCCAACAGGACGTCAAGACCAACTCACCCGAGTGGTCCCGGCTCAACGACACCTCCGCCCTTGACCCCACGCCAGCGCGGACAGATCACGTTGAAGACAACACCTCGCGGCGCGTCAGCCAGAGGCTGGGTGACACGTTGACTTGGCCCCTGACATCATCTACGTCAGCGACGGGTGGGAGACTTGACGTCATGGATTCGCCGACCCTCGCATCGCCGCTCACGGGGCGGTTCGTGGCGTTCGAGGGCGGCGACGGGGCTGGTAAATCGACACAGCTGGAGCTGCTCGCCGCGGCCCTGAGGGCGCAGGGGTTGGTGGACGCGACCGGCCGGCCCGGTCTGGTGGTGACTCGGGAGCCGGGCGGCACCGCTTTGGGCGTCGGCATTCGCGATCTGCTGTTGCACGGGGGCGCGGTGGACGCTGTGGCGGAGGCGCTGCTCTACGCGGCTGATCGGGCGCAGCACGTGGCCACGGTGGTCCGCCCGGCGCTCGCTCGCGGGGCGCTGGTGCTCGCGGATCGGTGCCTCGACTCGTCGCTGGCCTACCAGATCGAGGGACGCCAGCTAGCAGAAGAGCTGGTCAGGGCAGTGAACGCACCCGCCACGGGCGGGCTGACGCCGGATCTGACGATCCTGTTGGACGTGGGCCAGGATGTGGCGGCGACCCGCCTCGCAGAGTCGGAGAGAGCGGCGGACCGCCTCGAGCGGGCGGGCGGAGACTTCCACCGCCGGGTCAACCAGCGGTATCGCGACCTCGCGGCCGAGGCGCCGGAGCGCTACGCGGTGGTCGCCGCCGCCGGGCCGGTCGCCGAAGTGCAGGCCAGGGTGCGTGCGGCGTTCGACAGGCACGCGGCGGCTTGGGGAAGGACAGCTAGATGAGTGTTTGGGACTCAGTCGTGGGGCAAGAAGCCGTCGTGGCGGAGCTGCGCGCGGCGGCGGCCAACCCCGCGGCGATGACGCACGCCTGGTTGGTCACGGGGCCGCCCGGGTCGGGCCGGTCGGTGGCGGCGCGCGCCTTCGCGGCGGCGCTCCAGTGCGAGCACGGTGGTTGCGGCGAGTGTCAAAGCTGCCTGTCGGTCGCGGCGCGCAGCCACCCCGACGTGCTGGACACCGCGACGAAGAAGGTCGTCATCGGGATCGACGACGTGCGGGACTGGGTGACGCTGGCCGCGCGTGCGCCCGCGCGGGG
>JAITLE010000123.1 GCA_031278075.1 Bifidobacteriaceae bacterium
TTCCGCAGGTCAGGGCCCTGTGGCGGTCTTGGCCGGGCTGACGCCGATCCGGGCGGGCGTCACCATTCCTACACTTCTCTGGTCAGGAGCGAGAAGTGTAGAGTTACGCGGCCCGCGCCGCGGCGCCCGTGTTGACCCCGAACCCGGGTGGGACGCGTTTCCGCAGGTCAGAGGACTGCGCTGGTCCTGGACCCGTGGACCCCGATCCGGGCGGGCGTCACCATTCCAACACTTCACTCGCCAGGAGCGAGAAGTGTAGAGTTACGCGGCCCGCGCCGCGGCGCGGGTGTTGACCGCGAACCCGGCCGGGGCGTGTTTCCGCAGGTCAGGGCCCTGTGGCGGTCTTGGCCGGGCTGACGCCGATCCGGGTGGGCGTCACCATTCCTACACTTCTCTGGCCAGAACCGAGAAGTGTAGAGTTACGCGGCCCGCGCCACGGCGCCCGTGTTAGCCGCGAACCCGCACGGGACGCGTTTCCGCAGGTCAGAGGCCTGCGCTGGTGGTGGTCCCGTGGCCCCGGTGAGGGCGGGGCTCGGGTGGTCAGACCGCCGCGGGCAGGTCGATCATGAAACTGGCGCCCCGGCCTCGGCCCGCGGAGCGGGCCGCGATCCGGCCGCCGTGGGCCTCAGCCAGGGCCTTCGCTATCGCGAGACCGATCCCCGCGCCACCGCTGGCGCGGTCACGGGCCTCGTCCACACGGTAGAACCGCTCGAAGACGTGCGGCAGATGTTCGGCCGGGATGCCCTCGCCCGTGTCGGAGACCGTGATCCGAACGGCGAACGCGCCTGGGCCGGGCCACGTCGCGGCGCCGGCCCCAGGGGAGGCCGGCTCGCTCGGCGCCGCGGCCGCTGAGATCAGCACCCGCCCGCCCGCCGGCGTGTGCCGCAGCGCGTTGTCCAAGAGGTTCCCCAGCACCTGCGCGAACCGGGCGCGGTCCACCGAGACTGGGGGCACGGCATCGGGCACTGGATCCACGACCAAAGCCACGCCCTTGGCGACGAACGCCGGACGGGCGGCGAGCGCGGCGCCTTCGAGGATGCCACCCACCGGCGCTCTCGCCAGGCGCAGATCCAGCGAGCGGTCCTCCGCGCGGGCCACAGCGGCCAAGTCCGAGGCCAACCGCGTGAGCCGCTCCCCCTGGGCGCGCAGCAGCGCGGTGACCTCGGGCGTCAGCCGCACGATGCCGTCCTCCAGGGCCTCGAGATGCGCGTTGATGGTCGCGACAGGGGTCCTCAGCTCGTGGGCGACATCGCCCAACAGGCGGCGACGCAGGCGCTCCGAGACCGCTAGCGCGGCGGCCATCTCGTTGAACGCGGCGGCCAAGGCGTCGAACTCCTGGCTCAGGCGGGGCGCGGCGACCCGCGCGTCGAACCGCCCGTCCGCGATGCCGCGCGCCGCGCGCGCCAACTGCCCGGCGACTGCGCCAGTCCGCCGCGCGATCAGGACGCTGAGCGCGAGCGCGGCCGCCGCGGCCACCGCCAGCGCGATCCCGAGCGCGGTCCCGGACGCCGCACGGAACGCGGCCTCCGCGTGGGTCAGGGCGGTCTCGTCCTCGCCACGACCCGCGGCCACCATGTGCCGGCGAAAAGCGCTCGGCCCGACGAGCGCCGCCACCACGCCCGCGGTCACCCCAGCCACGCCGATGACCAGTGCGAACGCCAGCATCAGGCGGGCGGTCAGGCCGCGGCCTGTGCGGCGGGCGCGCATCAGCCGGGCCCCATCCGGTAGCCCACGCCGCGCACGGTGCGAATGAAGCGTTGCGCCGCGGCGGTGTCGCCGAGCTTGCGCCGCACATTCGCCAAGTGCACGTCCGCCGCGTGCGGATCGCCCACCCAGGCGGGCCCCCAGACCGCACGGAGCAGCGCCTCGCGTGTCAGGACGGCGCCGGGCCTGGCCGCGAGAGCCGCCAGCAGGTCGAATTCTGTGCGAGTCAGGTGCACGCACCGGCCCGCGAGGGTCACCTCCCGGCCCGTCAGGTCGACCGTCAAAGCGCCGATCACCAGCCTGTCCGGATTGGCGCCTGGCTCGTCCCCGCCGACGATGCCGTGCCCCTCGTCCGCAGCCGACCATCCGTCTCGGCCTGGCGCGCGCCCGTTCCTGACGCCTTGTCGGCCGGGAACCACTGGCGGGCCGCCGACCCCTGGCGGGGCGTCGGGCGAGCCGTGGGCGCCGACGGAACGCGGTCGGCGCAGCAGCGCTCGCACCCGCGCCAACAACTCGCGCGGTGAGAAGGGTTTGGTCATATAGTCGTCGGCGCCGACGGCGAGGCCGATCAGCTTGTCGACCTCCTCGGCGCGGGCGGTCAGCATGATGATGTACGCGTCCGAGAAAACACGCGCCTGGCGGGCAAGCTCAATCCCGTCGACTCCGGGCAGATTCAGATCGAGGACGACTACATCCGGAACGTGGTCGCGGATCGCGGTCAAGCCGTCTAGGCCGTTCAGAGCCTGCCAGACCTCGAACCCATCGGTCTCGAGATAAGAGGCGATCAGCGACGTCAGCGACGCCTCGTCGTCGATGACGACGGCGCGGCGGCCGACCTGGCCGCTCGGGTCAGTCACTCTCACCCCTGAGAGCCTACTTGCGCGAGGGAACACCCAGTGCTGCCACCACCAAGCTGGCGGTGGCAGTTAGCGGTCTCGCGACCGGCGAACTTGCGCGGAGACTCGGCCCGCGGAGCGGGATACTTGGGGGATCACCGGCGTCAACGCCGTGGTCGGCTCCGATGTGGCCCAATACAGCATCGTGGTCGGCGACCCGGCCCGGGCCGGGCGGCAGCGCGTGGACGACGAGTTGGCCGCGTTGTCGCTGGACTTCAAGTGGACTTCAAGTGGTGGAACCTGCCCGTGGCCCAGATCGACGCGCTGGTCCCGCTGCTGTCCGACCCGGACGTGGGGCACGTCAAAGCCGAGCTGCGGCGGTTGTCGGGGCAGCGCGGCGGCGCTCAGCCCGACCCAGCGGCGCCCGACCCAGCGGCGCCCGAGCGCGCGCGCTGATCCAACTTGGTCTGGTACATCCAGATCGCGTTGCGCAGCCGGAACGAGCCGACGCCCATCGCCGCCGCCGCCGCGTCCACCAGGCCGAGCGCCGCCTGGCCGCTGACCGGCTCCCCCGCGGCGTGGCTGGCGAACTCCACCAGCCACAGATCCTGGGGCACAGTCTCGATCCCGACCGCCAACGCGAGCCTCGCCCAGCTCAGGCCGGATCGCTGGGATGGCAGAGCCAGCCAGCGGCGGCGCATGTCCTGGAACTGATCCGTTTGCCCCGCGTAGCCCTGCTTGAAGTCATCAGCGGACCGGACTCCGGCGGCCACCGCGACATCGGCGGCGCCCCGCACCGCCTCCGCCTTGTAGGGGGCGTCGACGCGGGAGTAAACCCGCTGGTGGTTGCCGATCCGCTCCATCCAGGCGTCTAGCCCGATCGCGAAAGTCTGAGCCAACTCCACGGCGCCGTCCCGGTCCGCGTCGCCGCCCTCCGCGGCACGGTGAGCACGGTACCGGTCCACCACTTCGATCACATTGGAGTACCGGACCCGCTCCGACCAGATCGAGTCGATGATCGCCTCCGCGAGCGACTCCGGATAGGTGTTCAGCTGCGGCCAGCGATCCGGCGGCGGCAGAAGGGTCTCGCAGGCTTTCAAGAAACGGTCGCGCTCAAGCGCGGTGGTTGTGGCCATGCCGACACGTTAGGCGCCCACCCGCCCCGGCGCAGGCCAGCCCGGCGCCGTCTCGCGCTTCGACCAGCCACGCTCCGCCGCCCGATGCCGTCCGATCCGCCACCCGGGCGCCGTCTCGCGCTTCGACCAGCCACGCCCGCCGCCCCGGATGCCGTCCTTGATCGAAGCTTGACGAAACATGCGGGACGCCCTTGACACGGCCCGCCTAAGGTGTTGGCCATGGCGGCAAATTCCTCGACCCGTGCGCCTCGCGTCAACGCCAGCTTCCCCATCTCGGGCATGACCTGCAAGGCCTGCGAAGCGCGGGTGGCCAAGACGATCCGCCGCCTGGACGGAGTTCACGAGGTCAAAGTGTCCCTGGCCAAGGGCGTCGCGACGGTCAGCTCCAGCAAGCCCGTCAGCCCCGAGACAATCGACGCGGCCCTGCGCCCAGCCGGCTATCGGGTCGCCTCCGGCGCCCTGCCGATCCTCTCCGCCGACAAGACAGTCTGGCGCGACGCGCTGATCGGCGCCGCCGCGATGGCAGCCATCCTTTGGGGTTTGGACCGGCTAGGCCTGATGGGCCTGACCGACCGCCTCGGGTCCAGCGCCGTGGCTGGATCGTCCATCACGGCCCTGGCGTTGGTCTTCGCGCTGGGCGTGATCGCCTCGATCTCGACGTGTATGGCTCTGGTCGGCGGGTTGGTGCTGTCGGTCTCGGCCGCGTTCGCCAAGGCTCACCCGGAGCTGCCCCCGAACCGTCGCCTCAGGCCACAGTTCATGTTCAACCTCGGCCGGGTCGCGGGTTTCGGGGCGCTCGGCGCGGCACTTGGCGCCTTGGGCGGCGTCTTCCAGGTCTCCGTCCACCTCCTGGCGTTCGCGATGATCGCGGTCGGGCTGGTGATGGGCCTGATCGGCTTGAAACTGACCGAGGTCTCCCCGCGCCTGAGCCGCCTGGCGATCGCGTTGCCAGCGTCCTGGGCTCGCCTCGGCGACCGTTCCCGCGGCTACCGCGACTCCACCGCCCTCGCCCTGGGCGCCGCGAGCTTCTTCCTGCCGTGCGGTTTCACCCAAGCCGTCCAGGTTTACGCGCTGTCCACGGGCAGCCCCGCCCGCGCCGGCCTGATCATGGCCGCGTTCGCGCTCGGCACCGCGCCTGGCCTCCTCGGGGTGGGCGCGCTCGCCGCGCTCGCCTCCGGCCGCGCCGCGCGGCACGTCTTCCGCCTGGTGGGGGTGGCCGTCTGCGCGTTCGCCGCGGTCAACCTGATGGGCGGCGCGCAGATCCTGCGTCCCGCCTGGTTCGTCGCGCCCGCCGGCCCGGCGCCGACAGCCCGCAGCGACAACGTGGTGGACGATGCCGACGTCCAAGTCTTGAGAACCGTCCAGAACGGTTTGGGCTACTCGCCGAAGGTCGCCACGGTTTACGCCGACCGCCCAGTCCGCTGGGAGATCGACTCCCAGGGGCTCGGCTGCACCTCGACGGTGGATCTGTCGGCGATGGGGCTCGGGATCGTGTATCTCGAGGACGGCTTGAACGTGTTCGAGTTCACTCCGACCGAAGTCGGTACCCTGGCCTATACCTGCGCCATGGGCATGGCCCCGGCTCAGATCCACGTCATCGCAGAACCGGCGGACGCGGAATGATCGAGACGGGTCACAGTGTCGCGGGCGGTGGCGAACGGCATCGTGCGACTGGAGACGAAGGGACTGACATGACGGCCACGGGCGACCCGGCGCGAACCGTCGACTTGGCGTTGACAGGGATGACGTGCGCGGCGTGCGCGGCGCGGATCGAGAAGCGGCTGAACCGGCTGGAGGGCGTCAGCGCGAACGTCAATCTGGTGCTGGGCGCCGCCCGGGTCACGGTGACGGGCGCCACGACGCCCGCCGACCTGATCAGGGCCGTCGAGGCGGCGGGCTATGGCGCTTATGAGATCGCTCGGTCGGATGCCTCCGGGCCGGCGGCGGGCGAGGCGCGGCGAACGGACGGCTCGGGGGGTGAGGGCGCCGCGACATGGGCGCACGGCGGCCGCGCGGCGGCCCAAGCGAGCGACCTCGCGCCTGCGGCGGGTCCCGCTAGCGCGGGTGGCGCGACCGGCGGCGCGACCGGCGACCCGGCACGCGGGGCGGGCGGCGGCGCGGCCGGCGACCCGGCACGCGGGGGGGCGGGCATGGCAGACAGCGACCCGGCACGCGGCGTGACCGGCATGGCAGACAGCGATCCGGCGGCCCAGCTTCGCCGACGTCTCACGATCTCGGCGGCGTTGACCGCCCCCGTGCTGATCCTCGCGATGGTTCCGCCGCTGCAATTCACGTACTGGCAGTGGCTCTCGTTGACGCTCGCCGCGCCGGTCGTGGTGTGGGGCGCGTGGCCGTTCCACCAGTCGGCCATCAAAGCTGCCCGGCACGGGCTGGCCAACATGAACACGCTGATCTCGGTGGGCGTGACGGCGGCGTTCGTGTGGTCGCTGTGGGCGCTGTTCTTAGGTGGCGCGGGCATGCCCGGGATGCGGATGGGGTTCTCCCTGACCGGCGGCGAGGGCGCCGAGATCTACCTGGAAGTGGCCGCCGCGGTGACCGTGTTCATCCTGACCGGGAACTACCTGCAAGAGCGCGCTAAGCGACGCTCGGGCGCGGCGCTGCGGGCACTCCTCGACTTGGGCGCGAAGGATGTGGCGCTGCTCCCCGACGGGCCGGCCGGCCCGGAGCGCCGTGTGCCGATCGGTCAGCTCAAGGTGGGCGACATGTTCGCGGTTCGCCCCGGCGAGAAGATCGCCACCGACGGCTTGGTGATCGAGGGCTCCAGCGCAGTGGACGCTTCTCTCCTGACCGGAGAGTCCGTCCCCGTCGAGACGAGCGTGGGCGACAGCGTGACCGGCGCCACCATCGCGGTGGACGGCCGGTTGGTGGTCCGCGCCACGCGCGTCGGCGCGGACACGGCTCTGGCCCAGATCGCGCGGCTGGTCGCGAACGCGCAGAGCGGCAAGGCCCGAGTCCAGCGGCTCGCGGACCGCGTGTCCGCGGTCTTCGTGCCGATCGTGATCGGTTTGTCGCTGGCGACGTTAGTCGGCTGGCTCATAGCGACCTCGGACGCGACACGCTCGTTCACAGCGGCGGTCGCGGTGCTGATCATCGCCTGCCCGTGCGCGCTGGGCCTCGCCACACCGACCGCGCTGTTGGTCGGGACGGGCCGAGGCGCGCAACTCGGGATCTTGATCAAGGGGCCGGAGGTCCTCGAATCCGCGCGCCGCGTGGACACTGTCGTGCTCGACAAGACCGGCACTGTCACCACCGGCCAAATGGCGGTGGCGGGTGTGATCCTCGACGGCGCAGCCGACGCGCTGGCAGACGGCCCGGCTGAAGCCGACCCGGCCGCGCCCGCCGCGCCGGGGCACAGCCCAGCCGAGGCGGAGTCCAACTCTTCGGCGCCGCTCGCCGGGCGAAGCTGCGACGCGCCCAGCCCGGCCGAAGCCGCCCTGGTCCGGCTCGCCGGAGCGGTGGAATCCGCCTCCGGGCACCCCATCGCGGTCGCGATCGCGCGACACGCCGCCGACCGCCCGCTTCCCCCGGTGACCGACTTCTCATCCGTCCCCGGTCAAGGCGTGCGCGGCGTGGTGGAGGGCGTCACAGTGTTCGCGGGCAAGCCCGACTGGGTGACCGCCCAAGGCGCGGCGTTGGGTGAGGCGCTGGCGGACGGGATCGTGCGCGCGGAAAATCTTGGGCAAACCGTCGTGGCGGTGGCCTGGGCCGGGCGCGCGCGAGGCGTGATCGCGGTGGCGGACACCCCAAAGCCGACCTCGGCGCAGGCTGTCGTGGAACTGCGGCGGCTGGGGCTCTCGACGGTGCTGCTGACCGGCGACAACCAGCGGGCCGCAGACGCGGTCGCGGCGGCGGTCGGGATCGATCGAGTGATCGCTGGTGTGCTGCCGGGAGGGAAAGCGCAGGTGGTGCGGGACCTGCAGGCTGAGGGCGCGCGGGTGGCCGTGGTCGGCGACGGGGTCAACGACGCGCCGGCGCTCGCGACCGCGGACCTGGGAATGGCGATGGGCACGGGCGCCGACGCGGCGATCGAGGCGTCGGACCTGACGCTGGTGCGCGGCGACCTGAGGACCGTGCCGGACGCGATCCGGTTGTCGGCGGCGACGCTGCGGACCATCAAGACGAACCTGTTCTGGGCGTTCGCGTACAACGTCGCGGCCCTGCCCTTGGCGGCGTTTGGGCTGCTCAATCCCCTGATCGCGGGCGCCGCGATGGCGTTCAGCTCGGTCTTCGTGGTGTCGAACTCGCTGCGGCTGAGGCGCTTCAAAGCCTGGTCGGGGTGACCGGCGGGCGGGGCCACGGCGAACAACCGCCCGGGAAGCCTGGCTCCGCCGGTGTGTCCCCGCCGGTGTGGGCTCGCCTGTGTGGGCTCGCCGGTGTTGCCCCGCGGGTGTGGGCCCGCCGGAACGGAGCGGCTCAGCCGTCCGCCTTCGCGACGCGGACCGCCGGGGCGTCCGTCGGCGCGGCCTCCACTTCAAGCGACACGGCGAGCGTCTCGCGCTGGATCAGCTCCGCGTGCGCCCGCGTCGCGGCGATCCATCCCCGCGGCACCGCGAGCGAAAGCGCGATCCTGTCCGAGACATGCAGTCCCGTCGCCTTCCGTTCGTCTTGGACCAGCCGCACCAAGTCTCGCGCGTAGCCCTCGGCGAGCAGCGCGTCGTCGAGCTTGAGGTCAAGCAGCGCGAACCCGTTCCCCGAGAGCACCACCGCCCCGAGTTGGTCTCCGGCCGCATCCTCCACCACGGTCCGAGCCGTGTACTCCCCCTCGAGCAGGGCGATGTCTCCCGCCGCGGTCGCCACCACCACCGCGCCGGTCGCGTCACGCCGCCAATCACCCAGTTTGACCGCCTTGATCACGGCTTGCACCTCACGCCCCAGCCGCGGCCCAGCCGCCCGAGCGTTCACCTCCAGTTTGGTGTGCACGCCGTGCCGCGCCGCAGCCTCGGCCGAGTATTCGAGCAGGGTCAGCGACTTCACGTTGACTTCAGCCTTGATCAGCCCCGCGAACGGCGTCAGTGAAGCCGCGCCCACGTCCGCCACCACCAGCGATCCAAGCGGTTGACGCACTTTGACCCCATGCGTCTTGCGCATCGACAACGCCGCGGAACAGATCTCCCGCGTCCGCTCCATCGCGGCCACCAACGCCGGGTCGTCCAGCAAAACCTCCTCGCACGAGTCCGTCGCCGCGCCAACGCCGCCCAGCGCCGGCCAGTCCGCGAGGTGCACCGACCGGCCACCCGTCAACCCGCGCCAAATCTCCTCGGCGAGCAGCGGCAACAGCGGCGCCACCACCCGGGTGAGTGTCTCCAGGACAGTGTGGAGCGTGTTGAACGCGGCGGTGTCCTCCGCCCAGAACCGGTCCCGCGACTCGCGCACATACCAGTTGTTCAGCGCGTCCAAGAACTCACGAACCGCTTCGCACGCCTCCGCGATCGAATAGCCGTCGAGCTGCGCTGTCACTTCTTCGACCAGCCTTCGCGTCCGAGCCAAGATGTAACGGTCCAGCTCAGCGAGGCCCGCCACCTCCTCGGCGCGCAAACGACGCGCCAGGTGGCCGGCGCCGCCGTTGGCCGCGTTGGCGTACAGCGCGAAGAACGACCATGTGTTCCACAGCGGCAGCAGCACCTGGCGCACCGCGTCACGGATCGCCTCGTCGGTCACCACGAGGTTCCCGCCACGCAGCACCGGCCCCGACATCAAGAACCAGCGCATCGCGTCCGCGCCGTCCCGTTCGAAGACGGTCCGCACGTCCGGGAAATTCCCCTTGCTCTTCGACATTTTCAGCCCGTCATCCCCCAGAACGATGCCGTGCGTCAAGCATGTCCTAAAGCTCGGCTTGTCGAATAGCGCGGTCGCCAAGACGTGCAGCGTGTAGAACCAGCCGCGGGTCTGCCCGATGTATTCCACGATGAAATCACCAGGGTAATGCGTGTCGAACCATTCACGATTCTCGAAGGGATAATGGACTTGAGCGAACGGCATAGAGCCGGACTCGAACCAACAGTCCAAGACCTCCGGCACACGCCGCATGGTCGAATTGCCTGTCGGGTCGTCCGGATTCGGGCGGATCAGCTGGTCGACAGCGGGCCTGTGGAGATCGTCCGGCCGGACGCCGAAGTCACGCTCCAATTCGTCGAGAGAACCGTACACGTCGACCCTGGGATAGGCCGGGTCATCCGAAACCCAAACCGGGATGGGGCTGCCCCAATAACGGTTGCGTGAGATCGACCAGTCCCGCGCCCCCTCCAGCCATTTCCCGAATTGCCCGTCGCGGACATGCGCTGGATGCCAGTCGATCTGCTGGTTCAACTCCACCATCCGGTCACGGAACTGGGTCACCGCCACGAACCACGAGGAGACCGCGTATTGGATGAGGGGCGTGTCGCAGCGCCAGCAATGGGGGTAGGGGTGGTCGTAGGTCTCTTGGCGGAGCAACCGGCCGGCTTGTCTGAGCGCTTGGACGATGGGCCGGTTCGCCTCGAACACGTTCAGCCCAGCCCAGGGCGCGACGGGCTGGGTGAACCGACCCGCCGAGTCGACCGGATTGACCAGCTCGATCCCGGCCGCGTCGGCGACCAGCTTGTCTTCCTCGCCGTAGGCCGGCGCGATGTGCACCACACCGGTGCCGTCCTCCGTGGTGACATAGTCGGCCAAGAGGACCCGGAACGCGCCGCCTAAGGGCGTCTGATCTGCGGCTTCGGCCGCGGCGGACGGGGCGGCGCCGCCCGGCGCCGCCCGGTCGGCGAAGAAGTCGAAGAGCGGGCGGTAGCGCAGGCCCTCCAACTCGGCGCCCTTGAACTCCGCGAGCACATACGGGTCCGCCCCCAGTTCCCGCGCGTAGGCGCCCAGCCGCGCTTTGGCCAAGAGCACCCGTTCAGTCGGCATGGTCGCCGGGGCGACCAGGACGTAGTCGACTTGGGGGTTGACCGCGAGCGCCAGATTGGAGGGCAGGGTCCACGGTGTGGTGGTCCAAGCCAACGCTGAAGCGCCCTGAAGCAAGGCGAGGGCGGGTGACCGGTCGGCATCGTCCGGCGGCGACAACTCGAAAGCCACGGTGACGGCGGCGTCCTGACGCTGGCGGTAGACCTCGTCCATGCGGGTCTCGCTGGCGGACAGGGGCGTGCCGCAGCGGAAGCAATACCACAGGACGCGGTGGCCCTCGTAGACCAAGCCTTTCTCCCAGAGCGTCTTGAACGCCCACATGACCGATTCCATATAATCTAGGTCAAGCGTCTTGTAGTCGTTTGCGAAATCAACCCAACGGGCTTGTCGGCTGACGTAGTCTTCCCATTCATCGGTGTATCGGAGAACGGACGCGCGGCAGGCGGCGTTGAATTCCGCGACGCCCATGACGTCGATTTCGGCTTTATTCTTGATGCCCAGCTCGCGCTCCGCTTGAATTTCCGCCGGCAGGCCATGGCAATCCCAGCCGAAACGGCGCTCGACGCGGCTGCCGCGCATTGTGCGATACCGCGGGACCAGGTCTTTCACGTAACCAGTCAGCAGGTGCCCGTAATGCGGCAGCCCGTTCGCGAACGGCGGCCCGTCGTAAAACACGAACTCGCCCGCGCCGCCGCGGCCTTTGACGGACGCCGCGAAGGTCGCGTCACGGCCCCAATAGGCCAGCGTCTGGTGCTCCATCGCCGGGAAATCCGCTCTCGCGGGCACATCGGTCAAGTCGGGGCGGTGCAGTGGATAAGCCATGGCTGGGTGATCCTTCACGCGGTTCGGTCTGTTCAGTGCTGTCCGCGAGGACGGTTCCGACCGAATCCGGGACAGGCCTAGGCGTGCCCGTTCTTCCGGGTAGTTCGCCGGTGGTCGCCGCTCGCCAACCGGTGAGTCTACCCCACGCGATCCGGTGTGGAGATTCCCCGGTTTCTAAACGGAAGTGCAACACCTCGGTAGGTTGTGGTTGTCCACATCACGACCTGAGAGGGGTTGCACTTCCTTGGCACGACATTACAAGCACTTGAGCCTGGACGAGAGGAT
>JAITLE010000284.1 GCA_031278075.1 Bifidobacteriaceae bacterium
CCACCACGTCCCGGCCCGGCGCGCCCACCGGTCCCGCGGCCGCGCCCCCTGGCGGCGCGAAGCGCCCCCGCGTGCCGTTCGCGCCGGTCTCACCACGCTCGGCCCCCGGCGCCAACGCCCCCGCCACCCCCGAGGCGCCGCCGGCGGCCAAGCCGGCCGCGGTGTCGCGGCCGCCAGCCGCCAACGCCCCCCAAAGCGGGACGCAGCCCCAAGCCAACGCGCCGCAGCTCGACCCGCCGCAGACTCCGGCCGCGGGCGCGGCCGACAAACCGGCGACCCAAGCCCCCAAGGCGCCGGCGCCCGGGGCGCCCAAGAGACCCGGCCCCAGGGTCCCTTGGCGCACCACAGACAACAAATGAGACCCGTGCCGGCCCAGCGCGGACCGGCCTGAGCCCCAAATAGGAAGTCGCGCATGACCTCGTCCGCTGACGCCGCGTCCCCAGCACCGCCCGGGCGCGCCCACAGCCTGCTCTTGGCGGTGTCCGCGCTTCTCGCGATCCTGTTCGCCAGCGCGGCGGTGGCAGCCTTGGGTGGACTTGGGACGGTGCGGTCCAGCGGACACGACGCGCGGCTGGCCAAGACCCTCAGGGACCTGGACGCCGCCCTGGTCGCGGTCACAGCCGAGATGAGCGGCGGCTCGTCCCAGGCCACTGATCAAGCGTTCGCGCAGCTGGCGTCGTCGGCCTCGGGTGTGAGCGCCGCCGAGATCGCCGGCGACTTCGGGAGCGCCAGCCTCAAAGCCGCCGAACTCCTCGACGACCCGGTGGCGGCGCTCGCCGCGGCGCGAGCCGGGATCGGGCCCCAAGCGCTCCCCGGGACCCTGCGGACGGCCGGCGCCGCGTTGGCCCCCGCCTTCGATTCGACCCGCCTGCGCGAAAGCGCCGACGACTACGCCGCGGCGGCGCAGCTTGGGACCACCGGCGGGGCCATCGACCCGACGCTCGCCGAGTTGGCGGCGGAGGCGCAAACCTTGAGCGACCGCGCCACAGGAAGGGCTGTCACCTGGTGCGTTGTGGCCCTGGCGGCTGCGGCCGGCTTGAGCTTCACGCTCTTGCGCTGGTGGCGTGGCCGGGCCAGCGCCCGGCCCGCTCAGGCGCCGCGGGCAGAGGACCCGCCCCCGACACCCACAGCGCCGAGCGCATCCAAGCCGCCCGCAGGCGCGCCGGCATCGCCCGTGACCGGCCAAGCGCCGCCCCGCGGCGCCCCCCCGAACCCGTCCGCGGTCCGGCCGGCCTTCCGGCCGCCCGGCGGCCGCGCGGCGCCCCAGCCCGCGACGCCTGCCGCATTCCCCCGCGCCGGCCGCGTCACGCCGCACCCGCCCAGCCAGCCCGCGTCACCCGCGTCACCCGCGTCACCCGCGTCACCCGCGTCACCAGCGTCACCCGCGTCACCCGCGGCGCCGACCGCGCCCACCGCGCCACCCGGCGCCTTCTTCCCAATCGGTCAGCCGGCGCCCACCGGACCGACCGTCCCGAACCAGCCCCGGACGCCCGCCCCGACGGCATCGTCCGCCGGGACATCCCCCGCCGCGGGGCGCCAGGCGACCGCGCCGCTGGTGGACGTGCTGCGGGAGGCGGCGGAGCAGATCCTGCGACCCCAACAGATCCGGTGGTCCATTCGAACGCCGGCCGGGGTCCAAGCGGACCAAGCGGCGCGCCTGGCGCACTTGATCGCGGAGCTGGCGGACGCCGCCGCCGCGAAGTCCGGGCCGACAGCTGTGCTGGTGCAAGCCCAGAAGGTCGACCGGTGGCTCGAGGTGGTCATCTCGGACACCGCGCCCGGGCCTGGCGTCGGCGAACTCTCGCTCGGGCCGAAGCCGCGAGCGGTCATGACGCTGGTGCAAAAACTCGGCGCGAAACTGACAGCCTCACCCGGGCGAACAGGGCGCGGCACAGACACCGTGCTCACCCTGCCTGATCCGGTCGACATGGACTAACGTTTGGCGGGTGACAAGCGTGCAACCGGCGCTAGGCAGCGCGACGTATGTGACAGACTCCTCGGGCTCCTTGATCGGGGCCAACCGGGCGCTGGAACGAGCGACCGACCGACAACCCCAACAAATCCTCGCCGGCCCGTGGGGCGCGCTGCTCTCCGACACCGTCCCCTTGGGGCTGCGCCGACTGATCAACGCCCGGCTCGACAGGGTCGCATACACCGGCGCCTACGTGCGCTTCGGGCGGCCCGACGGGCCGAGCGGCTGGCATCTCCTGGTCGAAGTCGCCTCTAACGGCACGCGGGTCTGCGTCGCGGCGCCGGCCACAGCGGAACGCGCCACGCAGGAACTAGGCCAGGTTTACGCCACCGCCCGCGCGGTCGAAGCCGAGGCGACCGAATCGGGCGCCTCGCTCGACACCGCAGCCCGCCGCGGCGCCGAGGCGATCAGCCAGGGGCTCGCCGCGCTGGGCTTCGAGACGTACGACGAATTCTTGAGGGGCGCAGTCGCGGCCGAGGTGCCGATCACCGCGCCGCTGCCGAGCGCGCCCACGGACCCGGCGCTGACCAGCGTGTGGGCCTCCGCGGAGAACGCCGACCGGCACCTCGAGCGGCAGCAGGCGGCGCACACCAAGCTCCTGGAGGTCTGCGGGATGCTCGCGGGCGCGGCCCGGGATCTGCTCGACCAGATCGAGCCGATGGAAGAGGCCGCCACCCAGATCATGTCCGCCGCCCGCACGCTCGCGGGCTCGGCGACGCCGTTGACCTCCGCGCACCGGGTGCGCACCTCGGTGGAACAGACCGGGATCCGGTTCCGGGCGTTGACGCTCGGAGTGGCCCGCTCCCAGGAGTTGGTCGGGACACAGCGGCTCCTGCTCGCGATCGCGCGCCAAATGGACCGGGCGGTGCTCGCCACGCTGTCGCTCTCGCAGACCTTGGGGCCGCGCGACCTCGGGTTGGTGGTCCCGTTGGTCGGGGCGCTGCACACATTGGCGCCGCCGCTGGCGATGGGCGCCGCTCGGGTCACCGCGAACCTGACTCGGCTCGCCCGCGAAGCGACCGAGGCCGCCGGCCAGGTCCGCATGCTCGACACGACCCTGACCAGCTGGGAGCTGTTGGCCAAACGGTTCGACCTGCCCAGCTCCCTGATCCCAGGGGACCTCGACGCGAAGGGCGCCGCCCTCAAACTGGACGGCATGCGCGATCTGGCCCGGGGCGCGGTGGCGCAAATCGGCACGGACGCCGCGGCGTTCTCGGAGGCGGCCGCGGGCGTGGCCCGAGCGCTGCGCTACGCGCCGGGTTTCAGCTTCGCTCTTTGACGGCGCCGCCTAAGCCTGGATCCACCGATGATCGCCGTGGCGAGCAGCACTAGGCGGGTGCGATGGGCGTTCCTGGCCGGCGATGGCAGGCCGGTTCAGCGTTCCACGATCCCCGAAGCCAACACCCGGTCCCCCTCATACAGCACAGCCGTCTGCCCGGCCGCCAAAGCCCGGATCGGCTGAGACAAGCTCACCTGGATCAGCGGCGCCTCACCGCCGCCCAGCGCTGGGTCCGGTCCCGCCAAGGCGGGCCCACCCGCCGCCGAACTCACCACACACGGTGTGGCGGCGCCGTGCGCCCGCACCTGGACCGCGCACTCCACCGATCCACCCGCGGCCAACGCGGCCCGCGTCGCGTCGTCGAGGAACACCGGCGCCGCGACGCCGAACCGGTCCACCCCGAGCGATTCGGCGGGACCGACCCGCACCAGCCCCGACTCGGTCTCGAGCGCCGTGACGTAGCGCGGCCTCCCGTCCGCGGCGGGCCGGCCCAGACGCAACCCCCGACGCTGCCCGATCGTGAACCGATACGCGCCGTCGTGGGTCCCCACCTGCGCGCCCGACTCGTCGACGATCAAGCCTGGCTGAACGCCCAACCGGGCGCTGAGGAAGGCGCCGAGGTCGGCATCGTGCACAAAACAGATGTCATACGAGTCACGCTTGGCCGCCTGGGGCAGCCCGAGCGCCGCCGCCTCGGCCCGCACGGCCGCCTTCGACGGCGCGTCACCCAACGGGAACAGGCAGCGGCGCAGAGCCGCGACACCCGCCACCGCGAGCACGTAAGACTGATCCTTCGCCCGATCCGCCGCCCGCCTCAGCGCGATGCCGCCCTCGGCGCTCACCGCCAAGCGCGCGTAGTGGCCCGTGGCGACCGCGTCGAACCCCAACGCGAGCGAGCGGCCGAGCAACACCCGGAACTTGACGAACTC
>JAITLE010000051.1 GCA_031278075.1 Bifidobacteriaceae bacterium
ACATTAGACACACTCACCTGATGCGCGTCTTGCACCTGGTCAGCGCCATACGAGCTTGCAACATTGAGTTGATAGGACTCAAAGTCTTTCGCCACCAGCAACTCGCTTTCCAGGTTCACACGCACCACATCGTCCAACTGGTCGCGGCAGTCGATCGAGATCGGCCCATCAAACTCGCCGTAGACAGCGTCCGGCCACGGCGCAGCCCGCTCAGGGTCGCGCTCATAACCATCACAGGTCTTCACCGCAGACACCGCGCCCCCGCCGCCGTCATCGCCACCGGGAGTCTCAGCGCCGCCGCCGGCGCTCGCGGTGCCATTCCCCGTTCCCGGCTCGGGATCGTCCCCGCCGCAAGCCGACACGCCCCCGACGACGAGCGCCGCACCGACACTCAACGCCAACAGTCTCCTGATCATTCACTCTTCCCTTCTGGGACCGATCCCCCGCCGACCCTCAGTCAAGATCGAAAGCCAGAGTCTTAGTCTCACCATCGATCGTCAAATCAAACTTCAACGACCGCGGGCGCGCCGGAGCCTTCGACTCGTCGAACGCGAAATACCACCGCTTGCCCCAACTGTCAGCCTCGGTGTTGTCCTTAGGCACGTAGACAGGACCGATCTCAACCGTCTCACCCAAACGGGAGACATCCAGCCACATGTCCTCGAAAGCCACCGGGCCGCCAAAGGCCTTCTCCCAGTAGTCATAAGCGGTCATATTGTCCGTCACGGCACCCTCGTACAGGTCGCGCTGGTCAAGCAACCAATCGCTGTAGGCCGAGGGATCGGTAAGCACCACGTCAGCCAACGCCATCACCGCACCGTCGCTACCACCCACTTCCACATTCGAGACACTCACCTGATGCGCGTCCTGCACCTTGTCGGCACCGTAGGCGCTAGTCACATTCAGCACATACGACAACACATAAGACGAATCGGCCTCGACCATTCTCGATTCGCGCTCCAGGTTCACTCGCACTAGATCGTCCAACTGGTCGCGGCAGTCGCTCGAGATCGGCCCATCAAACTCGCCGTAGACAACGTCCGGCCACGGCGCAGCCCGCTCAGGGTCGCGCTCATAACCATCACAGGTCTTCACCGCAGACACCGCGCCGCCGCCGCCGTCATCACTGCCGGAAGTCTCAGCGCCGCCCCCCGTGCCCGCCGTGCCGCCCCCAGAACCCGCGCCGGGCTCTGACTCGTCCCCGCCGCAAGCCGACACGCCCCCGACGACGAGCGCCGCACCGACACTCAACGCCAACAGTCTCCTGATCATTCGTTCTTCCCTTTCTGTTGCTTGGCTTCCCGGCGCTGACAGAGTCAGTATCCAACCGCTCCGCTGTACCTGAACTTGAATTGGCCTGGACCGAAGTCCACCGGCTTCTCGGCCTCAACGAATGTCAAGTCGACCGTGCGGTCATAGGCCGCGCCCCCGATGAAAAGTGGTTGGACCCTGACCACGGCGTCCAACTGAATCCAAGTGAAAGCATCCACCATTCGGAACTGGTCGCCCCTGGCGTGCTTGTAGGAGCGTTCACCTTCAGTGGCGAAGCCGCTGCCGCTGTCACCTGAGTTGTAGATGACGTTGATCTGAATCACGTCCGCAGTTCGTTTGAGGACACCTTCGCCGGAACCCACTAGGCCGAACATCAAGAATAGCTGCAGGTAGCGCGAGTACGGGAAGGCCAAGGCGGCTTCGGCAGCCTGCCCACGGAGCGAGTTGCCATCATCCCCTTCAGCCTCAACGTTGCCTTCATCATCTTCGGTGATCTCTACTTCGCGGCATTGGTTGTCCGGATTAGGATCCGGCGCGAACTCGCCGAGAAAGTCCACCAGATCGTTCAGGTCGGGGTACATCCTCCAGCCGTCGAACGCTTCTGTGTCATCGCTCTTCTTCTTCAGCAGGCCCACACCTTCGCCTTCGGCGAGGCGGACCAAATCGCTGACAGTCTCCAAGCCCGCCCAGACTATGTCCAGCACCACTTCCGCCAGTTTGGCGGGCACCACGCCCCAGGTCGCCGCCGAAATCAACAGGCCCGCAGGGTTGGTGAACTCGCGGATCCCGAGCGACTTCCTGTCGTACCCCTTGTTGGAGAGGGCGTGGATGGCGTTGATGGCGAACCGGATCAAGAAGATGGTCCCAACGGCCAAGTCCACATTCGCCTTGGGCGTGTCACGCCCGTAGATGATGTACTCGACCTCGCTGCCATAAAAGGCGTTGTTCTCCGCCTTCAACTCGAAGCCGGTCTGGGTGTGACCCGGCTCCCGCAGAGTGAAGGCAGCGTCCGTGGTGCCATGGTCCGCATTCCAGGTGATCTCTGCGGCTTGCGTGGCGAAGGTGAAATTGGACGTGATGTAGTACGTGGTGTAGATGTCGTCGCGCAGGCCCTCGGCCAAGCTGACAATCATCTTGCCGATCCCTCCCAAGAGGTTGCCGACCACATCCCCAAAGCCCTTGTGACCGTCAGAGTCCAGTTCGGAGTCGATCTCTTCCTCCTCCGAAACGATCACGGCCGAGGACGGCAACTCAGAGTAGGCGCCGGAGATGCTGGTGCCCGGATCAGGCGATGAGGGAGCGGAGGGGAAAGAAGAGCGTTCATTGGCCTTCTCGGTCCTCTTCTCGATCTCATCGTCCAACTCGTCCTCAAGGCCCTCGTCACTTACGGCGCTCTCGAACTGCAATCTGAGTTGCTCGTAAAACAGCTCATTGACCAGCGTGGAGGCATCGACGCCGGGCGTCACCGCCGCTGAGTCGAACAGGTCGCCAAACGCCGACGCGTCGGCGGCCGTGTTCTCGAAGGCGGAGACGTCAAGGTCTGGGGCGGTCTTGAAAGCCGCGAAGTCAGTGATATCGGTCAGCAATTTGCCTGCCAGCTCGGCGGCTTCGATGTCTTCCTTGAGCGTCACAAGCCGGCCGTGAACGTCATCGACTTTCAGCCGCAGAGAGTTGACGTCCGGCCGGTTGTACGCCTTTTCGATGTCATCGTGATCCTGCACGTACTCGCGCCCGCACTGCAGCTCGGCCGCGGTCCCAGGGTCGGTGTAGGAGTCTTCGAAGTCCTGATTCTTGTCCGCGATCTCATCCACCTCGCCGAGCAAGTCATCCAGCAGCTCCCCGCCCTTATCCAGGCGTTGGATCATGTGGTCGAGCATCGTCAGATCGGTCTGGATCTGCGCGTGAGCATCCTTGAAGGCCGTGTCCGCCTCTTGTTTGAGTTCGTTCCAGGCCGCCACCGCGTCGTTGTAGATGGGCAAGAGATTCCAATCCGAATCGGAGCTGTCCAACTCCCAGGCTTTGTCCAATTCCGCCGCCTCTATGCCCTCCGGGTCGCTGGCGTGGTCGTCGAGCCATTTGAGCTTGCCGATGACGATCCGATAGCGCCTGACGCAATTCACCTTGTTCCCGGTGTCGCAAGCGGTCTTAGCCTGCGTTTGCTCCAAGATCATAAAGTCGTGAAGGCTATTCGCGTCGGTGCAGCCGGTTTCGCTGCACCACCGGGCGCTGACCTCGATCGGGTCCACATTCTTGAACGTGCCCCCGGACCCCGAGCCGATGAACAGGCCGTCGGCGCTACTTGGAGGATCATTGAGTGGCGGTAGCGCCTCACGCTTCCCCCCAGCCTTGAAGACGTTGACAGCCTTGGTGAACGCATCACTGTACGCTTCCCTCATATAGGCACCGCCGGTGTTGGCAAAGACTGGGCTGCTTCCCGAGGCGTTGAGCAAGTTCATGTAGCCGCCATAGTCGCCGCCGGTCTTCGCCTCGGGCCAAGTGCCAAGCTCAACCCAGATCTTCTTGGCGATCTTGTTCGCGTCCTCCAAGGCCTCGTTGACCTCCAGCTGCTTCTCGATGACCTCGTTCTCCGCCTCCATGGCGCTCATCTGCTTCTGGATGCCCATGAATTGGTTGATCAGGCCGACAATCGCCTCGGCTGGGGCGCGGTACTTCTCGAACTCGACTATCTGATGCTGCAGGACGTCCGGCTGGGCCAACTGGGAACCCGCCACTCCCATCGCCTCGAAGTCATCCAGGACCGCGTCCATGCGCAACAACGACGCGCTGACTTCCGGAGAGTCGCCGAAGAGGCTCGACAGGCTGGAGTCGATCGCCCCAGACTCGAAACCGCTCACGGCAAGCGTGTCGTGGAAGTACTGGAACAGGTTGGCCTTGAGCGCCTCGGCCGGCTCCTCGGCGGCCTGAGACACGGCGAACAGGCCGTAGACGTCCTGCAGCACCGAGTCGAAATTGGCCAGGCCGGCGTTCAGCGCCAAGTCGCCGGCCGCAGCCGCCTGAGCCTTCGCCAGTTGGACGCGCGAGCCGTCCACCACCAGCCCGGCCACCGCCACGGAAGGCGCCAGGATGATGGTCACGAACACAGTGATCGAACCGCGCATGCCCCGGTTGCGCCTCAGCCAATACTTCATGACGGGTCACTATCCTCCACAATGCCGATCAACGCTTGGAGTTGCCCGAGCTTCTGATCCACCCACTGGTCGAGTTTGCTGGCGTGGTAGTAGTCCTCGACCATCTGCAGATTTCGGATCAGCTCCGCAGACTCAAGCGCCGGATACTCGGCGCTGACGGGAATCTCCAGAAGCTCTGGCAGCCTGATCCACGAGTACTGGAGCGGCACCACCAGATCCTGTTGGGCGGTGGCCAAGGCGCTCCGGAAGATGCGCCCCTGAGCCTCCACGGACGGGTCGCCCGATGTCTCAAACATGTGCTTGGAGGGCGGCAGGGTTCCATTCTCAATGGCGGCGGCCAGCTTGTCCGCCGCCCCGCCAACATCCCCACCGCCGGTGATGAGCGCGCCGAGGTTCCGGTAAGGGTTGTTCTCCTGCTGACTCATGTACACGTGCAGACCGGTGGCGCCAACGCCAGCGCCCTCGCCGAAGCTGACCGCTGACACGCCGGCGCCGTCGCCCGCGTCGAACACCACCATGTCGTTGTAGCCCGGGACCGACAACTGGCGCGCGGCATAGATCGCCTGCCGCTCGGCGGCCCCTTCCAGGACCCCGCGCTGGTAGACGCCAAAGCCCGCGATCAGCAGCATGCCCACCATCACCAGAACGATTGGGAACACCACCGTGTACTCGATGATGGTGCCCGCACCTTCCTCACGCCGTAACAACCGTCTCACTCCACACGCCTTTCAACTCACTGCCCGACACCGACGCTGGGCCGCCGCCCCCCAGACGCGGCGGCCCGCGCCAATCATCCAGGAATCTGCTGCTGAACGTCCTGTCCGCCCTGGGTGATGGTCTCCCACAGGCTGGCGAAGAACTCAGCGATCTTGGCCCTGAACGCCACCGCCAGCAGCACCACGATCACCAGGATGATCACCACCGCGATGATCTCCATGCCGGATTCGTCTTCGCGGAAGCGCCGCAGGCGCTGCTGCGCCCGGCCCACCGCGTCCTGCGCCCGGAGGGCCATCGCGAGGGTCATGTCTTCGAATTTGCTCATTGTTGTCACCTCCTCAAGTCACATTCCGCTCATTAATGGAACAACTATCATGATCAGGATGCCAACCAGCATCAGAACTATGGGGATTATCAGTCGGTTCGACGCCTTGGCGCCCTTTTGCTTGACGTGTTCTTTCCTTTCGGCCCAGTTTAGCCGAGCCTGAGTCAATAGGAAATCCACCACGTCGGCCGAACCCTTCGAGAGGTTCTGGGTCAGGGTCGAGGAGAACTTCTTGACCTTGGGGTTCAGCGACCGGTTGCCGAAGTCGAGAATGGCGTCTGTCTGGGACACGCCGTTGCGCATCTCATCCTCCGCCCGGCGCATCTCCTGATAGATGGCGGAATCCCCGCTGTTGGCCACTTGACTCCAGGCCTCGCGTACTATCATTCCGGCGTTGACCAGCAACGTCATCTTGGACAAAACCTCGGGGAAGTCCCTGATGAACTGCTCGGAACGAGCGTTGATTTCCTTCTTGATGTCGCCATCGTACTTGGCCCAAACCAACGCCATGGCGACCGCGCCAACGGCCAAGACCATCACTTCGCCGGTGAGCGCGAAGCCCAGCAACGTCAACGGCAGGAGGGCCAGCCAGAGCGAAACCACCTGGGCATAAAAAACTCGAAAATGGTACTCGGCGAACTGCGGCCCGTTCAAGACGGCCGCTTCGCGCCGACGGCGCCGGTCGAAGGTCGAGTTGTACTTGTAGTGAACCAAGTCCAGCAGCCAGAACCCCGCCGGGTAGAGAATCTTCAGCCGATCCGTCAGCGGCGCCGTCAGCGCCGCGTAACGCCGGTGGCCAACCTCAAGCGCCGCCAAGAAGCAGGCGGCCAAGACCGTTCCCAGGGCGGCGGCGATCACGCCGCTGAGCAGTGGACGCATCGCCTAGGCCTCCACATTCATGATCTTGAGCCCCAGCCAGTAGGCCACGCCGAAGACGATCAAAGCCGCCGTCGCGGAAAGATACTTGAGCAGCCCCGGGCCGCCGCCCAGACCGCCCATGGTGTTTAGTATCACGGCGAAGATGATCGGCATGACCGCCATCATGTTGAGTTCGGACTTGCCGGACGAGATCATGGTCTCTACCTCGAGGTCGATCTCAGTCTTCTCATTGATGATCGCATAGGTGTTCTCCACGACGGACTTCATGTCTCCACCCTTTTCACGGACCACCACAAAGATGTCCGCGAAGGTCTGGATCTCCGCCACCCGGCTGCGCGCCGCCAGATCAGAGAGCAGAGTCTCGATCTGGACGCCGTTGCGCAGACCGGCCAAGACCAGGCGAACCTCTCTGACAATGTCCGCGTCGGCCGAATACAGCTCGCTGAGGTCGGATTGCGCGGCCTCGAAGGAATCGGGGATATTGCGCCCAGCGCCGATCGAGGAAGCCAGCGACTCCAGGAGGTCGCGGAACTGCAGGCGCAAAGACTGCATCTGCTTCTTGATTCGGCGCGAGCGCCAAAGCTTGACGGCCACGATCCCCACAGCCGCGGCGGCCACGAGGGCCAGCGGCAGCACGCCGTAAAAGATCCAGCCGACCCCCGCGCCAGCGGCAGCGCCCAACAAGAAAACCGCCAGGCGCTCCGGCCTGCTCATGTCGTGGCGCCAGTAAACCTTGGTGTCAGCCCACAAATACTGTTCGGTGACCTGTTCGTCAGCGGCGTCAGCGTGTTGGGAGCGAAGCGGCAGCGACATCAGAAAGCCTCCGTGATCCCGGCTTGGAGCAGCTTCTCACGGTTCACCAAGGGGTTGTCGGTGCGGACAAGAGCACCGACCACCCGCTTGTCTGTTGAGGCCTTGGACTCCTCGAAACGGTAGAGCGTGTTCAACTCGATCTGATTGGTACCAGGCTCGTAGCCCTTGACCTCGACTATTTCCATGGTCTTACGTGACTTGTCCCTCAGGCGAGCTAGATGCACAATCACGTCAATGGCGGAGGCGATCTGCTGGCGGATCGCCGCCAGCGGCAGAGCAGCCGCTCCCTGCAGCACCATGGTTTCAAGACGTGAGAGCATGTCCCTGGTCGAGTTGGCGTGACCGGTGGAGAGCGAGCCGTCGTGGCCGGTGTTCATGGCCTGGAGCATGTCCAAAGCCTCAGGTCCGCGGACCTCGCCCACCACGATCCTGTCAGGCCTCATTCTCAGCGAGGACTTGATCAGATCGCGGATCGTGATCTCGCCAACACCCGAGGCGTTGGCGACCCGCGCCTCAAGCGAGACCAGGTTCTCAACATTGGTGATCTGCAACTCGGCGGAGTCCTCGATTGTGATGATGCGCTCATCCGCCGGGATGAAATTGGAGCAGGCGTTGAGAAATGTCGTCTTGCCGGAGCCGGTGCCGCCAGAGATGAAAATGTTGTACTTGGCGCGGACCAGCGCTTCGATCACCCCCGCGATCTCCGCTGTGAGCGAGCCATATTCGATGAGTTTGCCGATCGTCATCGGCTCGGCGGAAAACTTGCGAATGGTGACCGTGGCGCCGGTGAGGGCGATTGGCGGCAGCACCACGTTGACGCGGCTGCCGTCCAACAGCCGGGTGTCGACTATTGGAGTGGCGGTGTTGACCTCCTTGCCGACCTTCCCCACCAGCCGCTGGATGATCTCCTCCAGTTTCGCCTCAGACTCGAAGACGGCGCTGTACCGGCGCAAGCGGCCACCCTTCTCGATGAAGACGTTGGCCGGACCATTGATCATGACCTCGGTGATGTCCTGATCAGCGATTATGCTGTCCAACAGGCCCAGCCCGCGGATTTGGTTGAAGACCGCGTCGATTATCTCCGCTTGGGCGCCAACCGGCGCGTCCGCGCCGGCCCCGGTCCTGACCAGATGGGTGATCAAGGCCAGGAGGTCTTCATCGGGCATCTCCCGCGTGGACGTGTCCCACTGGACACGTTCCAGCACCTGGCCCATCAGCGCCGACTTGTCAAACATGCGCCACCACCCGGTTCAGCAACAGGTCGAAGGCCGCAGACTGCGCCAGTTGCTCAACCACCTGCGGCTCAGTCAGGCCGTTGAACCTGCCGGAGCCACCCACCTCCGGCACGTCCCGCATATCGAGCTTGGCCGAAGCGGTCGAACTGAACTTGTTGTAGAAAAGTCCCTGAACCGTCCACGACCGGCCTGAAGGGTCGTTGGCGGCCCTCAGATCTAGCGCCTCGACCGCGCGGGCAACCTTGTGGTTCGTCAGCGGCCGGCCATCGGTCACCACCACGGACACCGCCGCCCGGGCCAGGGCCTCGGCGTGCGGGCCAGTCCAAGCGAACGGGACGTCGAGCACCACATACCCAAAGTCCGCGCCCTCGGTGGCGGCCTGGTAGAGGCGACCCAACTCGTCGTTGTCCAACTCCATGAGATCAGCCGCCGTCCGGGCGCTGGCGTAGTAGTGAAGTCCCGAGGCGTCATCGCGGGCGGCGCTGGCGGTCATCGCCATGCGCATATTGGCGTTGCGGGACTTGGCCGCGAAAACCACGTCGGTGATGGTGGCCGTGGCCCTCCCGGTGGACAACTCGCCAACCGACGCGAAAGGCGTCAAGTCGAGGTACAAAACCCGCGAGGGCACGGCGCGCGCCAGCCGACGGCCGAAGGCCAACGCGACCGTCGTGGTGCCGACCCCGCCCTGGGGGGAGGTAAACGCGATCACCAACGACTCGCCCTCACGCACCGCAGTGGGCATACCGGTCCCCGCCACCTCAGAAAACAGCCGGGCGAGTTGGTTGTAGATGCCGTCGACGGCCAGGTAACGGCAGACGGCGGGGGCGCCGTCGACCGTTGGCTGGTCCACGTCCACCAACACGCCAACCGCCACGTTGTCCGGCACTTGGCCCACTTCCCCGAGCCGATCGCGGTCTACCAGCAGCACGCCAGGGCGCCCGCGGCGCGCCCAAGCCAGCGCCTGTTCACCCGATGAGAGCAGGGCTAGCGCGATGTCGTCCGGGTAAAAGTCCAGCAAGACGTCGCTGAGCGCCTCCGCCTCCGTGGAATTGCGCTCGAGCACCCCAACATTGATCCGGTTGGCTCTCATCAGGTCATCGCCCCTTTCCATGGCGCCGCTGGCTCTAACGGGTTGGTGCCACCCTGCGGCGAATTCTCAACTAGCACCGCTGAAATATCGTCCGTCTCGCCGCGCAGCCGATTCATCTCGATCAACTGGCCGATCTGATTGGCCGAGGCGCACCCCTGCGCCAAGACCTGCCAAATCTCCCGGTCAGAGACGAAATGACGCATGCCGTCCGTGCAGACCAAGTACTTCGCGCCGGGCGGGGCGGGACCAGCGTAAAAGTCCGGCTTCACCGAAGACCCCGCGCCCAGACATTGCAGCAGAACATGCTGGCGAGAATCGGTCCTGGCGACGGCCTCATTCAACAGTCCCCGGCGCACCTCCTGGGCCACCAATGAATGATCCTCCGTCAGCAGCCTGATGTCATCGGTGACCTCGTAACAGCGCGTGTCGCCCACGTTCATGACGTGATAGCGACCCGTTGTCAGCAGCAGCGCGGTGACGGTCGAGCCGAGCCTGAGGCGGCGCTCGTTGGAGTAATCCAGGAGCGCCCGGTGAGTCTGGTCCACAACCGCCGCCCACTCCCGCCACAGCTGGCTCGGTTCGCCACCGGCGAGGGCCGCCCGCAGGTCTGTGCGCCTGAGCCAGTTGGCGAATTGCTCCACCACCGTGGCACTGGCGAGTTCGCCGTGATCCATGCCGCCCATGCCGTCAGCCACCACCGCGAACACCAGGCGGCCCAGTTCCGGGCCGTGCAGAAGCTCTGCCAGCACGCTGTCCTGGTTGGTCGCGGTGTGCGTGCCGGCGGATGAGTCGGCGAAGACGATCATGCCACCCGCCTGCCTCGGTGCTCATCGTCCTCATCGCGGCGCCGGCGCCGCCACAGGAGAATCAGCCAGAACCCGCCGAAGATCGCTATGGCCGCGCCGAACACCGATCCCAGGAACAGCGGCCTGTTGTTGAACCAGACCGCCCAGCGGTTGTTAGTCACCAGTACGTCCCCGAACTCGCGGACCGACTCACGCCCAGACTTGTCCCGGGCGTGGAACACCACCGACTGCGGGCTGAAGGCGCTCGGCACCGTCACCTGCCATTGGTCCTCGCCCAAGCCGGTCACCTCGGCGCTCTGGCCGTTGACCTCGACCCAAACGGAATCAATGTTGTCCTCGAAGAAGTCTGTGACCTCGAAACGCACCGGCATCTCAGCCACCTGGTAACGACCGCCCTGCTCAAGGTCCGCGACGGCGATTGCCGGCGGTGTCTTGTCAATGCGGAAGGTGATGGCGGCGCCCTCGGCGCAGCCATCGATCAGGCGGTCCCAACGCGCCGCCGTGCATTCGATCAACGCCGCGTCAACCGCTCCATCACGCGGCACGTCGTTCTGATTGACGTTCCCCACTTCGTCTTTGGTCCACAGCCGGACCTCATAGGTGCCCTCTTCCTCGAACTGCGCGGCTGGGATCGAGTAGGTGGCCTTGTTCCAACCGTGTTCCACGCCGGTGGCGACCTGGAACACCGAATCGTCGAGAATGCGGGTGTCTTGACCGTTGCGGATGACCTTGACCTCGCGTTCCACCAGCGGGCTGACGTTGAACTCGGTGATCGCCACCGCGTTCGGCTCCTGCAGCGGGTTGACGGCGCGAATCAAGGCCTGGGTCGGCGAGTCGAACAAGTAAACCGACCCGAATCTGTTGACCATGAAGACCGCGTCTTGCTTTTCCTCCTGCCCGGCGTTGTCACGAGCGGTGACGGCCAGCCGGTAGATTCCGTCATGTGCGCGCAGCGCTGGCAGGGCGTCAAAGCTGAAGGACGTGCCGCTGTCGATCCGTGCCTTGACCGGCTCACCGATGGCCCGGTAGCGCTCATCCACGGGCGTCAACTCGACCGTGACGGCCGCCTTATCCGCCTCACCCAAGTGGATGTTGTCGGTGACCTCCACCACCGGCGCGATCACCGCGTCGACCCCGAAGGCGGCGCCATCGGTCAGAGGCTCGCCGCCAGCCGTCTGCAGTAGCTTGATCTGCGGCTTTGCCTGGTCCACGTAGAACTCCTGGCGACCCAGCGCGGAGCCGTCGTTGCCGGCCTTGTCCGCCACGGTGGCCGCGAAAGCGAAGCGGCCGTCGCTGGCGAACCGCAATGACGCGGAGTGGGTGTCGCCGTCAGAACGCCAATCGCTCAGCGTCCAGCTGAAACCGGCCACCTCGCCCTGAGCGCCGTCTGCCAAGGCCGAGGTCTCCGTCAGCACCACGCGACTCGGGTCGAAGTTGTGCTCTTGCACACTCACCGTGGCCGTGCGGGCTTGGGCGTAGAAGTTCGAGTTCACCGCCGCGTTGTTGTCGTAGCTGATGGAGATGGCGGGAGGCGTCTTGTCCAGCGTCCAGTCCGGCAGTCGCAGCGGCTTGGCCAGCGAGTGGCCGGCAAGGTCCGTCACATAGGTGACCTCAGCGCTCGCCAGGTAGTCGGCGTCCCGCGTGTAGCTGATGGTGGCGCGATAGGTCCAGTCCTCGCGTTGGCCTGTCTGGGCCCAGCCCGATGCCGCGCCGCCAGTGGCGATTTTCGCGCCCGATGCCGTGAAGTTGCGATCGCGCACAAGGATCGTCGCCTGCCTGTCAGCCCGGTAGTGGGTCGGATTAGCGGAGTCCGGGGTGGCGCCGTTCCAGTTGACGCTGAGCACCACTGGCGCGGTCTTGTCCACCGACAGGCGAGCCCTCTTGTCCAGCGTCCCAGCGCCCGTCCCGGTGTCCGCGCTGGCGAAGGTGAAATGGCCGGCCCGGTCCTTGACCCACCAGGTCAGAACTATCCCGTTGGAGTCATCCGAGACCGTGAAGGCATAGCTGGCGGCGGTCACCGCGCCGGCGTCAGCGACATCTCCGTGAACACTGTTCCAACCGCTCAGATCCGGCGAGCAGGGCCGCGATTGGGGCGCCAATTCGGTTATGTACGAGCAACCGACCTCGGCCACGCCCGCGTATGTGTCGCTGACCCCCATGGTCAAAGTCACGTCGCGGGAGAACAGAGGCAGACCGGAGGCGTCGGTTCCAACCTTGGATTGCGAGACAACCCCGATGTCTGAACTGATGTGGGACTCCAAGGCGTGCTGTGAGTGCGTTTCCAACACCAGCATGCCAGCGGCGAAGAATTCGCCAGCTTGGTTGCCGACGTGGTCGGTGACCCTGGCGGAGACGGCGCCCTTGAAGTCATGCGTCAGCACAAAGCTAGCCTTACCCGCCTCCACGGCGGCGGTGGCGAACAAAGTCCCCTGGGATTCGCCCGCGCCCAGATCGAGCAGATAAAGCGCGACTTGCCGCGCCCCTGCGCCCTGAGCCGACTGTTCGCCCGGGTCTGAGACACCCACCGTTATGACCATTTCTTCACTGGCGAAGTGCTGATAGCCGGCGTCGGTCCCCGGCCGCTGACCCAGAATCACGGCTGTCGCCGGGTCGGCGGCGTTCTGGTCGGGCTGGAAAGTGATCGACTCGACCACTGGCGCGTTCCGGTCGACGAACACGGAAAGCGCCCCTGAGCCTTGGTTGCCGGCCCGGTCCACGGCATCGACCTCGATACGGCACTCACCATCCGCCGCGCAATGAGTCGCCGTCAACTGGTCAATGTCCTCACCGCTATTCCTCAACCGGTCCACCCACTGACCGGCGGCGTAACCGGAATCATAGGTGAAGCCACCAGCGGAAGGCGCCAAGACGGCATCGGCCGCCGAGCCGATCCGGACCTGGTACTCCCGCAGCCCCGCCTGCGGCGGGCTGTCGAGGCAGCCGGTGTCTCCGCCTCTGCGAAGGCAGTCCGCGATATCGGCGTCAAAGCCGATCTGATCGGTTCTGGCGTACCAATCGCGGCCGGCAACCGTGTCACGCCAAACCGGTCCCCCGGCTTCGACAATGACCTCCGGATCCAGCGACTCGACCTCAAGCCGCCGATCCAGCAACCGTTCAGAGCAGTTGCCGTAGACGTCGCAGGCGGTGGCTGACAACTGACCGCTCAGCGACACGCCGTCGTCGACAGCCTGGGCAGGGATGCTCCGGAAAGTGACCTCCCAGACCCCATCTGCCTCGTTCCAGCGGACAGAGCAGACGTTCTCATCCGGCGCTTCCAGGAGGCAGGCCGCCGTGACGACGGCGGGCAATCCTGGACGCCCGGGGTAAGTCAGCCTGGCCGCGCCGTGGGAGGCGTCGGCGTCCCCCGGGTCGAGGTCCAAGCCGCCCTGAACCGGGTCCGTGATCATGCCCACATAGGCATCTTGCAGGGCCACCACCACATCGATGGGAACGTTGCAGTACTGCGAGTCCTCGGTGGTCTGGCCGCCGTCGCACGGCGACTCGGCGCCAGCCCAGAACTCCCCACTGATCACCGGCCCGTCCCAGTCGCGATAGAACGCCAACGGCGCCGAAGCCTCCGAGACGTTCCCAACATTGTCGACCGCGTAAAAGACCACGTCGAAACTGCCCGCGTCCGTCTCGTCTGTCGCTATATCACAAGTGAACTCGCCGTCCGACCCGACGCAGGACCCCAGCTCACCGAGCGCGTCCTGAGTCGCCGCCAAGGACTCGGCCACGACACGGTCCGCCGTCGGCAAGCCGCCGGCGGTCTTGGCCCAGACCAACCCGCGCACCCCGGAGCCGTCATCCTGGGCGCCCAAACCAGAGACCCGCCAAGAAGACGTACCGGCGCCGGCGTCCATCGTTGGCGCGGAAGTCGCGCCCGGCAAACCGGACAGCGAGGGGGCACGGCTGTCCAAGTAGACCGAGCGCGCGCCCGAGCCTTGGTTGCCGGCCCGGTCCACGGCCTCAATCTCGATGCGGCACTCACCGTCCGCCGCGCAATTATCCGCCGTCAACTGGTCGATGTCCTCACCGCTATTCCTCAACCGGTCCACCCACTGACCGCCGGCGTAACCGGAATCATAGGTGAAGCCACCAGCGAAAGGCGCCAAGACGGCATCGTCCGCCGAACCGATCCGGACCTTGTACTGCTTCAATCCCGACTGGAGGGGGTCGTCCTCGCAGAGCGACCCGTCGCCGACATCCAGGCAGTCCGCGATCGAGGCGTCGAAGCCGACTTGGCCCAGGCTGGCGTACCAGTCCTTGTCCAAGTCCGGGTCGTGCCAGTCCGGAGTCTCAGCAGTGACATCCACCACCGGTCTCAAGGACTCCACCTGCAGACGCTTGGTCAATGTCTGCTCACCCCTGTTCCCGTAAATGTCCCAAGCCGTGACCGTCAACTGCCCGCTGAGAGAGATGCCGTCCACGACTGCCTGGGATGGCACGGACTTGAAGACCACTTGCCACGAGCCCGTAGAGGCGTCGCTGTTGACTTCGCAGACGTCAGGGTCCGGGTCGTCTATCACGCAGGCTGGCGTGGTCTTGGCGGCCTGGCCGGCAGTACCCGGATAGGTCAGCACGACCGAGCCCAGCCCGTCGCCGGCAGTCAGACCCGTGGTGTCGACCAGCTTGCCGCCTTGCACTGTACCGGTGCTCAACCCAATGTAAACGTCTTGCACGATCACGGCCACATCGACCGGCTCGTTGCAGTAATGCGTGCCCCCCGCTTGCTCGCCATCACAGGTACCGCCATCGGGAGCCGAAAACGCGTCCATGATCACCGGGCCGAACCAGTCGTAGTAAAAAGTCATTCGAGCCGGCGCCCCTTCCGGCGTGCCCCCGCCAGTTGCGTCCGACACATTGTCCGAATTGTCGACCGCGTAAAAGACCACGTCGAAACTGTCCGAGCCGGCCTCGCGTGTCGCTATATCACAAGTGAAAGTGCCACCCGTGGCGGCCGCGCAGGACCCCAGCTCGGCGTCCGGATCTACGGGCGTCACCGCCAGCTGGCCCGCCTGCGCAATCACCCTTGCCCGGTCCTGGGCGTCCAGAACCGGGTCTGAGCGTTTGAACCAGACCACGCCACGCACGCCCGACCATTCGTCGGTGGCCGTCAGCCCGGTGACCCTCCAAGACGACAGGTGCGTGTCGGCGTCCATGACCGGTTTGAGGCTCTTCTGGGGGACATCCGTCAGCAGCGGCGCGCTGCCCGGGCCGGAATCGTCCACCAGTTTGACACGGCTGTTGCTCGCGAAGTCCAACTGGGTGATGGACACGGTGCCGTCGTTGCTGACTGTCCTCACAAAGACCTCGCCAATCTCGATGCCGCGGGCAGGTGTCGCCTGATCGCCGTAGGGGCCGTGGAGACCCGTGCTGAGCTGTCCGGTGTGCGTCGAGCCCTGGACCAGAGCGAATTCCAAGTCCGGGATGATCTGGCTGGCCCAGTACTCCCAAACCGGATCCTCGCCCGAGTTGTTGACTTGAACTTTGACGATCTCACCAACGGTGTCGCCAGCCGATTGAACGCATAGCGCAAACGCCCCAGCCGGGTCGTCCCTGCACAGCAGTTGGAGCCGGTTGTTCGTTGACAGCAGGCGATCCGCCGGCACAGACACACGCGTGGTGGGCATAGCCGCAGTGATGCTCACAGAGGCGCTGCCCGCAGGGACTGTGGTTGTCAGTTCGAAGGCGCCGTTGTCCGGATTTGTCGAATCTGCTGCGACCAGATCTTGCGCCTGGCCAAAGACATCGACTGAGCGGAGATAGTAGCCGACGTTCGGGGTGATCGTGAAGCCCAGCTCCTCGCCGCTGGGGACCCAGCAACGGTGCTTATAGGTGGCCTGGGCTTCCTCGCAAAAGCCGTCGACTCCAGCGCCCAGGGTGGTCTTGATCGTGTAGCTACCTAAGTGGAGACCCATGTTCACCCACACGAACTCAGCGACCACGATCTTGAAGTCCTCTTCCAACTCCCACCGCGTGATGGTGCGCGTTCCGCCGTTATTCGACACGTTCTGCGTGAAATAGACGCCGGAGACGGACCCATCGCCGATCTCGAGGGCCGAGACGTACTCCCCGCCCAAGGTCTTGGAGATTGTCTGACCAGGTGCGGATCGCGGGCTGATCGCCGGTGGCGAACTGGTGAACGCCGCCGCCGGGCAGTAATACACGTCCGTGGGGTCAGCGCCATCGTCATTCTGAGGCGAGGCATAGCAGCGGTTTGTCCCTGTCAACGCGAAACCGGCGATCGTCAGGCCCTGTGGCGACGGCCCAACAATCTGAGCGTTATCGTCTTCGGGCTCGGCGGTCGTTGCGGCAAGGGTGACATCGTTCTTGACCAGCCTGGCGTCGGTCCAAGTGTGCTCTGTGGGGCTGGGGGCAGACGCCAGGCTTTGCGCGGACCCGCCCACCTGGAAGCTCTTGATGTAAGACCCCGCGGCGGCGATGGCGGTCAAAGACAAAGCCGGGAATGCGGCCGTCCACTCCACACTCCCGTTCAGGGACTGGTCCCCCGACGCGAAGCAGGTCGCGTCGCAGCCTTCGTAGCTGGCCGTCCACTGGCCGCCGCCGACCGACAAAGCAGAGTCGAGGCTGTACTCGAAGGCGGAGGCTAATTCAAAGTCAGCGGTGCGCAGCGTCAGGCCATCGTCGTATCCTGCGATGGCGTCTGCCAGATCCTCATAACCGACCAGACCTGTGACAGTGTATGACCAGGCGGCGCCCTCAGGATCAAAGTCATCGACTTGGCCGCTGGCGAGGTAGGCCCCGGCGTCCTCGTCCCAGTCGACATCCAATTCGTTGACCGCCCCAGACGAGTCCACCACCGCCACAACCGGCGGGCTGGCCGGATCGTTGACAATGGGCCTGGACCCGCTCGACTGGATCCGTATCGCAACCTCGACTGGGGTACCGTCCGCCGAGGCCTGCGGCGAGTTCGTCATCGGCACCAACGCCGCGCCGCCCAGCGCCGCGGCCATTCCAAGGGCAAGCCAACGCCTGTGTGTTCTCACAATGACTCCTTCGCAGATGTGAACCGGAAGCTCGCCACGACTTGCGTCTGGGAACCCGTGTCCGAGGCGGGCGGCGAACCATCGCCGCCCAGGAATGACAATTGGTCGTCGCCAGCGCCAGGCGCTGGCTGGGCGGGCTCGCCCATGATGGTGGTCCCCCGAGGCGCAGGACCGGCGGAGACGAGGGCATGTCGAGGCATGCGGACAGCGGCGCCGGCCGGGGCCGCCGGCCACATCTCCGGAGCCATGACACTGGTTCCGCCTGCCCCGGGGTCTACCCTCTCAGCCCCCATCACGGTGGTGCCACCGCTCGGTCCGGGCGGCGCCGGGTGGCCAGGGGGCGCTGGCACGCTGAAATCGCCCATGACGGTGGTCCCGGCAGCGGGCGGCGCGGTTGCGGCAAGCGCGCTGGTCGCTACGAGCGCGGCGGGGGCGGACGGCCACGGCGCGGCGGGGGCGGACGGCAACGGCGCAGCGACGGCGCCCGAGGCAGCGGCGCCAGCTCCAAGCATCTCTGGGGGCTGGCGCCGGGACCGGCCCTGGCGAGCCGTGCCCAAGGCGCGGCCTTGGCGACCTGTGCCCGGCACGCGGCCCTCACCGCTGGCCGCGCGCAGGTCGGCGACACCGCGCGCAGAACGCCGACCGCTCAGAATCCCCACAGCGCCGGGAATGTCGAGCGCGAAGAACAGCACCACGGCCGCGACCAACGCGGCGCCGGCGCCGGCAAACGCGACGGTGGCGACCAGGGACCAGGTGTCGTAACTCACGCCACCCCCTGACCGGAGCCGGCGTGCCTGGCTATCGAAGCGCGCGCGTCCGCCAAGGCCCCAGCTATGGCCAGACATTGTTCTTCGACCGCCGCGTCCACAGTTCCCGGGAGGCAAACCAGCCCGCTGGACTTCTCGTCTATTTGGTCGGCCAGTGCCTCTAATTCGGCCGGCGCGACACCAGAGTTGACAAAGCGATCCGGGTAGGCGGCCAGCACGCGCGCGGGCAACAGCAGCGCGCCGAAAGAGGCCACGTCGCTCTGCGCCGTGGCCTCGTCCACAGCGCCAACCATGCGAACCAACGCCTCCCAGTATTCGCCATAGTCGACTTGGCCGAGCTTCTGGGCCGCGCGCGCCCTGAAACCAAAAACCTGGCTGAAAAGCTCCGCCTGGGCGTGGAAGGAGGCGTCAGTCGAACTCGAGTCGACCGCGTCTTGGAAAGCCGCCGCGGCGGCCGCGTCCCCGTCTGACCCGCCATAGAAGAACCCGTAGGTCAGGCCGACTTGATAGGCCAGCTCCGGCCATCTCGCCGAGCCCTCAACGTCATCGCGGCGGCTCGCCATGAGGTCGTTCCAGATGGTCTGATCGGCGGCCGTGAATTCGTCGGCATCCGCGCGCATCGACTCCAACAGTTGCGCGTACGTGGTGGCCTCCCGCGGTTCCAGATCGATCGCCCGCAGGAACTGATCAATTTGCCTGGTCGAACCCAGCGGCTCGCTCTGGGCGGCTTTGACGACCTGCTCGAAGCTGGCCGACCGGCCATTGGCCGCCGCCACCGAACAGACCGCGCCGGTCACCGCCAAGACCACCGCCAGAGACGCCGCCAAGGAGAACACCCTGACTCGCCGGGCGAGGCGGCGCCGGTAGCCGTCATCGACCTCGCGGTAATGCTGAAGGTCATACAACAACTCGGCGCAGGTTTGATAGCGCTGCGCCGGATCCGGTCTGGTGCACTTGGCGATGATTTTCTCCAAACCACCGGAGAGAGATGGATTGACCTCACGAATCGGATGCATCTCATACGGCGGCTGGCTTGGATTGTGCCCTGTGACCAGGTGGTAAAGCGTGACTCCGAGCGAGTAAACGTCGGAGCGAGGATCCGCCCGGTCGGTGTTGACGTCGCCCAGCAGCACCTCCGGGGCGGCGTAACCATAAGTGCCCAGGGCCACAGTGCCTGCTGCGCCGGAGACCGATTGGAGCTGACCTCCCGCCCAACGCCGGGCCGTTCCGAAATCGATCAGCACCACGTCGCCGTTCGGCTTGAGCATGACATTGGACGGCTTCAGGTCGCGGTAGACAATTGGCGGATTCTGGCTGTGCAAATAAGAGAAAACCGCCGCCAACTGCTTGGCCCAACGGATCACATGATCCTGGCCGAAGGCCCCATCGGTCAGCCCAATCGCGTCGCTGCCTTGGAGAGTCTCGGTGCGAGCCTGGCCAAGCGGGCGCCCCTCCACGAAGTCCATCAAAATAAGGAGCGAATCCGGCGTCTCCAAAACATCGCTGATCGCCACAATGTTGTCGTGGCGCAGGTTCTTGAGCGTCTCGATTTCCGCGAGCAACGCCATCTCCGCCACACGGTCCTCCAGCAGGCCGGAGCGGAGAACCTCTTTGATGGCCCAGATCTTATTGGAGCGGTCATTGCGAGCTTGCCAGACAATGGACATGCCGCCGGCCCCGACCCGATCCACCAGTCGGTACTTGCCGTCGATCACATCGCCAGCGCGCAGCATGCCCCGCCCCTCCTACCTCACGTCGTCCCGAGCGAACCGCCGCCATAAGGCGATCTGACCAATCACTCCCGGCCTGGTGTGTGGCGGCCCCTCGACGCGCCGCCTGAGACACTGGCCAGGGGCAGCACAAACACAACTCGTGCAAGCTCGCACCGAGCTCATGCGCTGCCGCCTTTCAGCTTGATCGACGTGATCGGGGTGGGTCATCGGGGTGGGTGATCTGGGCAAGTCAATCCTGCTTGAGCCGCCAGCATATCAGCGCACGCGGCGATCCTCGTTAATCCTGGTCACAACTCCGAGTCTGAGCAGGGCTGTTGGAGTGCTCGGCGTTGGCTGACGCGCGGTCTGTTCTGGCGGCCCCTGACGGGCCGGCGGCCCGCGCCGCAGAGATCACCCCGGACGGCCGCCCGGGCTCGAAGCGGACGAGTTGGGCAAGGCGCTCGGCACCTGGGCAATGGAGGCCGCGGCGGGCGCGGCGCGCCCCGGCCCTGTCGCTAACCCCGGTCACTTTCGCCGCCGCGCAACTTGACCGGACTTACATGCCCTGGCGCAGGCCGCCGGCGCCGCGCCCGTGTCGGCCCCCCGCGCGCGACCAGGGCTTATGCGCCGCCT